>WRCT01000113.1 GCA_009783775.1 Clostridiales bacterium
CAATGGGGCCCACTGATTAAATCGTGAGGTGGAATAGTCGGCCTGCCCAAAACTCCTATGTTGGGACCATTCTGATAGCCAATCTACACGGCGAACGATTTAATCAGGGGTTCCAATGACACAGACCACAAGCCCAGCGTCATTGCGAGGTGCATGCAACCCAAAACAGGGGAAGGATTTTTGCCGAAGCAATCCAGTTGCCATGCGGCATAATCCCGTATCTATTATCCTTTTCTCTTTTTGCTGTCAAGCGCCCGAATCTCTGCCGGTTCGGACAGCGCATACATCAGCTCCGTTTCGCGTTGCGCGTCTTGCAGGAATGCTATCGTCGGTTTTATTTCACGCTGCGCGTCCTGCAAAAACTCTATTGCCGTTGCCACGCGCGCAAATAGGGTAAAGTACAATTCCTTATAGTCGGGCATTTGCCACCTCTTTATTTGTTGCCATTCCATTATTATAGTTTAACAAGCTATATTTATAATATTTCAAGAAATTCATCTTGTCAATGCGCTTTGTTACACTTTGTATAAAGAAGGCGGGTGATGTTTTGAAAGCGGCGCATAAAGAGAAGTATAGAAAACTGGGATTAAAGATCAGTTATTATAGAAAACTGCGGGGCATAACGCAGGAGCAGTTCGCGGAAATGCTGGACAAGCACCTTGCCTTTATCGGCGCGGTCGAGGCCCCCAACATGGCCAGAGCGGTATCCCTTGATACCCTGTTTGATATTGCCGACGTGTTACGCGTTCCGGCCTATAAGTTTTTGGATTTTGAAGAAGATTGATATGCCTTTTCAGCCGGAAAATAGGGGCAAGTTATCGGCCCGTGTTCTCTTGTCTCATAAAAAACGAGCTCCGGTTTTGCAAACCAAAGCTCGTTTTCTCTGTCAAAAGTTTTAAGTTTAGCTAGGGTTCGGCGCGTCCACCGGACAGACCCCCGCGCAGGCGCCGCACTCAATGCAGAGCTCGGGGTCGATCACATACTTGGAATCGCCCTCGGAAATCGCCTCCGTGGGACACTCGGGCGCGCACGCGCCGCAGCTGATGCAATCATCGTTAATAACATAAGACATAATCATTACCTCCTTTTGATTTCGATTTGATTATAGCAAGCGTTTTTGATAAATGCAAGCAGTAAAACGAAGTAACAAGTAAGAAGTAATAAGGAATAGTGGTTGAAAAAACAGCGGAGACTGTTTTCTTTGATAATAATTATGGGATCAAGATGGGCGCTTGCGCCCGTTTCCATACTTATTCCTTATTCCCTATTCTTTATTCCTTGCCAAACAGTTTCCTGTTTGGCAGCAGCGCGTGCAGCAGCAGCATACCCAGCAGACCGCAGGTCACGATTTGACCCAGGCCCACGGTAGCCGCGAAGAAGAACAAACTGCCCTCCACGCCATAGACAAAACGCAGCACAAAGGGGATGATCAGCACATTGAAGACAATGGGCGGCACGGGCGCCAGCCATTTGTTCTTGCGCAGCAGCCGCGTGCCGACCGCGCCCAGCAGGGTGGCCAGCGAGCCGAACACGATATCCCAGGGCAGGCAGCCCGTAAGCAGATTGGCCAAAAAACAGCCTATCGCCAGGCCCGGAATCGCGGCGGCGGTGAAGAAAGGCAGCACGGTCAAGGCCTCGGACAGGCGGAACTGGATCACGCCGCTGGCCAGGCCCAGCATTTCCGAAACATAGGTCAGTACCACATAGAGCGCGGCGATGATCGCGCCCTGGGTCAAGAAACGCAGATTTTTGTTCATCTTTTTCATAAAGCTTATCATAAACGAAATTCTCGGACTTGTCAAAGGGCGGGTTTTCCTGTATGATATATGCAATTAAACTGGGGAGATATAGCAAATGGTCACTTACACCCCCGAAGGTGTTTTCTACAAAGACGGCCGCCCGCGCCGCGATTTGGACGCGGACATATTCGCCGCGCGGCAAAAAACGCTGGCTTATCAGATTTTGCAGGCGCACAATATCTCGGATTCGGACAACGCGCTGCGGATCAAGTTTGACGCGCTCTGCTCGCATGACATCACCTACGTCGGCATTATCCAGACGGCGCGGGCCAGCGGGCTTAAAGAGTTTCCTGTACCCTATGTGATGACCAACTGCCATAACAGCCTTTGCGCGGTGGGCGGCACGATCAACGAGGACGACCACGTCTTCGGCCTCTCTGCGGCAAAGAAATTCGGCGGCATCTTTGTCCCGCCCAACCTGGCCGTCATTCACTCCTATATGCGCGAGGAATGGGCGGCCTGCGGCAACATGATCCTGGGCTCAGACAGCCACACGCGCTACGGCGCGCTGGGCACGATGGGCGTGGGCGAGGGCGGGCCGGAGCTGGTCAAGCAGCTGGTCGGCCGCACCTATGACCTGGCCATGCCGCAAACCGTTCTGGTCTATCTGACGGGCGCGCCCAAACGCGGCGTGGGCCCGCACGACGTCGCGCTGGCGCTGATCAAGGCCGTGTTCGCGGGCGGGCTGGTCAAGAACAAGGTGCTGGAGTTCTGCGGCCCGGGCATTACAAACCTCTCCGTCGACTTTCGCAACGGCATTGACGTCATGACCACCGAGACCACCTGCCTGAGCTCCATCTGGGAGACGGACGAGCAGGTGCAAGAATACTTCGCAATCCACGGTCGGCCCGAGGCCTACCGCAAACTGGCGCCCGACGACGGCGCGTACTATGACGCGCTGATTGAAATCGACCTCTCGCAGATCGCGTGCATGATCGCCCTGCCTTTCCATCCCTCGAATGCCTATACAATCCACGAGTTTCAAGACAGAGCCGCCGAGTTGCTGGCCGAGGCGGACGAACGTCTGGCAGACAAAGCCAAGCCCGACGGCGTCTGGGCCGACCAGGGGATTATCGCGGGCTGCGCGGGCGGTCTGTATGAAAATATCGGCGAGGCGGCGGACATTCTGCGCGGCAGGCCCACGGGCAGCGGTTATTTTTCTCTGTCCGTCTATCCGCAGAGTATCCCCGTGGCGCAGGCCTTGAACAAGAGCGGCGCGGCCGACGATCTATTAAACAGCGGCGCGGTTCTCAAACCCTGTTTCTGCGGGCCCTGTTTCGGCGCGGGTGACGTGCCGAGCAACAACGCGCTCTCCATTCGCCATACCACGCGCAACTTCCCCAGCCGCGAGGGCAGCAAACCCGGCGAGGGCCAGCTGGCAACGGTCGCGCTGATGGACGCGCGCAGCATCGCGGCCACGGCGGCAAATGGTGGAAAGATCACCGCCGCTACCGATGTGGACTACACGCCTGCGGTCCCGTCCTACGCCTTTGACGACAAGTCCTACCTGGCCCGCGTCTACAACGGCTACGGCAAGGCGGACCCCACGCAAGAACTGCGGTTCGGGCCGAATATCGGCGACTATCCGCCCTTCTATCCGTTGGCTGAAAACTTGGAGTTGGAGCTCTGCGCCGTGCTGCATGACGATGTGACCACCACGGACGAGCTGATCCCCTCGGGCGAAACCTCGTCCTACCGCAGCAATCCCGAGCGGCTGGCGCAGTTCGCGCTTTCCCGCCGCGTGCCGGATTATGTCGCGCGCAGCAAAAGAATTCGAGAATATGAGGTGAAACGACAAGGGAATATTGAGCAAAAAAATATTTGGTGGGATGATCTGAAAGATTCCGGATTATTTAAGAAAATCAGACAACTTCAAAAATCTTACAAATTCATTTCAATTGAAAATACCGCCATTGGCTCCTGTATCTTCGCGCGCAAACCGGGCGACGGCTCGGCGCGCGAGCAGGCCGCGTCCTGCCAGCGCGTGCTGGGCGGCATGGCGAATATCTGTTATGAGTACGCGACCAAACGCTACCGCAGCAACTGTATCAACTGGGGCATTCTGCCCTTTACGATCGACGAGGGTGTCGACTTCCCCTACGAGGCTGGCGATACCATCTTTGTGCCCAACATCCGGCAGGCGGTCGCGGAGGGCCGGACAAACATTCCCGCCGAGGTCCGGCAGACAAACGGGCAAAAACACGCGCTGACCCTGCACCTTGGCGACCTTACCGACGAAGAACGACAGATCCTGCTGGCGGGCTGTCTTATGAATTACTATAAAAGTGTTGAGAGTTGAGAGTGGAGTGTTGAGCAAAGGAAAGAACTGCCTCACGACAGTTCAAATTTGAAAAAACAGCGGAGCTGTTTTCACCTTAACTCAACTCTCAACTCTCCACACTCCACTCTAATACAAAGGAGACCCTATGACAAAAATCAAGATGACTGTGCCGTTGGTCGAAATGGACGGCGACGAAATGACCCGCATTATCTGGCAGATGATCAAAGACGATCTGATCTGCCCCTTTGTGGATTTGAAAACGGAGTATTACGACCTGGGCCTGGAGGAGCGCGAACGCACCCGCGACGCGGTGACGACCCAGGCGGGCGAGGCCATCGTGCGGCTCGGCGTGGGCGTCAAGTGCGCCACGATCACGCCGAACCGGCAGCGCGTGGAGGAATACAACCTCACCGAAATGTGGAAGAGCCCGAACGGCACGATCCGCGCCATCTTGGACGGCACGGTCTTCCGCGCGCCCATCCTGATCGACTGCGTCAAACCCGCGGTGCGCGCCTGGCAAAAACCCATCACCATCGCGCGTCACGCCTATGGCGACGTTTACCGCGCGACCGAGCTGCGCGTGCCCGAAAAGGGCAAGGCCGAGCTGGTCTTCACCGGCGAGGACGGCACGAACTTCCGCGAGACGATTTACGACTTCGAGTGCGCCGGCGTGTTGCAGGGCGCCTACAACAAGGACAGCTCGATCCGCTCCTTTGCCCACGCGTGCTTTAATTACGCCTTGCAAACAGGGCAGCCCCTGTGGTTTGCGACCAAGGACACCATCTCCAAACAGTATGATCAGACCTTCAAACTGCTCTTTGAGGAGATCTATGAGGCTGATTATAAGGAAGCATTTGAGAGCGCGGGCCTGTACTATTTCTACACGCTGATTGACGACGCGGTCGCGCGTGTCATCCGCAGCGACGGCGGCTTTATCTGGGCCTGCAAGAACTATGACGGCGATGTGATGAGCGATATGGTCAGCACGGCTTTCGGCTCGCTGGCGATGATGACCTCCGTGCTGGTCTCGCCCGAGGGCAAGTACGAGTTCGAGGCCGCGCATGGCACGGTCACACAGCATTATTACCGCTATCTCAAGGGCGAAAACACATCGACCAACCCCATCGCCACGATCTTCGCCTGGAGCGGCGGCCTCAAAAAACGCGGCGAGCTGGACAACCTGCCGGAGCTGGTGGCCTTTGCCGAAAACCTCGAGGCGGCCTCGCTAGAGACCATGAACGCGGGCATTATGACCCGCGACCTGGTCGGCCTGGCCGAGGGCATTACGCCCGTCGCGGTCAACACAAAAGAGTTTATCGCCGAGATCGCCAAGCGTCTGGCGGCGAAAATGTAGGGGCGAACTGTGTTCGCCCGCCGCTCACGCGGTTGCGGATCAAGTCCGCAATGACGAACGGGTGGACCGCGAAATACACGAAAAGACACGAATAACCGTAGGGGCGGGGGCAGCCCGCCCACCTGCGCAACGTATCGTAGGGGCGACCATTGGTCGTCCTTCTGTCACTTATCCGTTAATCCCGCCAGATAATCCAGGCTGACTTTATGAAACCGGGCGATTAGGATGGCAATGTTGAGAGGAATTTCTCTTTCGCCTGTTTCATATCTGGCGTAAGTTGTTTTATGCATATGCAGTATTTCCGCGATCTGTCTTTGGCTTAAATCCGCGTCTTCCCTTAAATCCCTGATTCGCTTGTAAGACATCTGCGTTCCCTCCTGCCGAGATATTGCTGTTGACAGAGTACACCGTATGGTGTTATCTTTTGACAAACAAACACCATTTGGTGTTCGGCGGGAGGGGGCCTATATGAAAATACTCTGCGACCATTACTTTTGCATCTATCAAGAGAACGGCGCTTGCTGCTTATCGTCCGTATACATCAATTCCACGGGTATGTGCGACCAGGCGACTCTCTTGGATATTACAGAGGAAGATTTAATAGAGCGCAAGAAGCGTTCACTTCTTGCGCGGGAAGAATGCTGATTGCTTTTCGCTCACGCGAGATTTTATTTGCCAGGATATAAGCTGTGAAGGAAGGATGTCCAATCCTTACATTACAGCAGGCAACCGATTCACCCGCAGCAACGTGAAACGGTCAGCCGAGGGGGTGATAGCAGCCGGTTTAGACTTCGACGAAG
>WRCT01000114.1 GCA_009783775.1 Clostridiales bacterium
TCAACTGGATTCAGCAGAAAACCCAAATCCAGTTCGCTTCCAAGGTGCGCTCAGAGAATGGCCTCATCGCTTTTATCTTTGCTCGCCTCGCCTCCCTTGCCTTTTTCTACTCGTGATTGGCATGAATAACTGTACATATGGGAAAAAACTGCGTCGGGTCCCCGCCAAGTCCGCAACCCACCCCAACGAATCTTTGATTTGTCGGGGACCCAGGGACTTGGATGGGTGAAAAAGCAGTTTTATCGCAAGCTATTCACTATTCGCTATTCCTTATTGCTTGAACCAACCAAGCCATTTATTATAACGTAAGGAGCAAAAAAATGCCACTACCCCTTGTCGCCATCGTCGGCCGCCCCAACGTGGGCAAATCCACCCTATTCAACCGCCTGATCGGGCGGCGTCTCTCCATTGTCGAGGACACGCCCGGCGTCACGCGCGACCGCGTCTACGGCGACAGCGAGTGGTTGCGGCACAGCTTTACCCTCGTGGACACGGGCGGCATCGAGCCCGCCAACGAGGACATCATAGCAAAGCAGATGAAACGCCAGGCCGAGCTGGCGATCGAGACCTGCGACGTCATTCTCTTTCTGGTCGATGGGCGCGAGGGCCTGACAGCCGCCGACGAAGAGGTCGCGGCCCTGCTGCGGCGCTGCCAAAAGCCCGTCGTGTTGGCGGTGAACAAAGTCGACGCGCCGAAGTTCCACGACGCGGCCTATGAGTTTTACGCGCTCGGCCTGGGCGAGCCCTTCGCCATCTCCGGCGAGCAGGGCCTGGGCCTGGGCGATATGCTCGATGAGGTCTGCCGCTATCTGGACGCCGAGGCCAAGGGCGAGGAGACGGACCGGATCAACATCGCCGTGGTGGGCAAGCCCAACGTGGGCAAGTCCAGCCTGGTCAACGCGCTGCTGGGCGAGGAGCGCGCCATCGTGTCCGATATCCCGGGCACCACGCGAGACGCGCTGGACACGCCTTTCATGCGCGACGGCCACGAGTATATGCTGGTCGACACGGCGGGCATTCGTCGCAAGCGCGCGGTGGAGGACGAGACGATCGAGCGTTACTCCGTCATCCGCTCGCTGGCCGCCGTGCGCCGCGCGGACGTCGTGCTCACCATGTGCGACGCGACCCAGGGCCTGTCCGAGCAGGATGTGAAGATCGCGGGCTATGTGCACGAGGAGGGCAAGCCCAGCGTGATCCTGGTCAACAAATGGGACCTCGTGCCCAAGGACACCCACACCCTGTCCAAAATGGAAAAGGAAATGTCCGTGAACCTGGCATTCATGAGCTACGCGCCCTTTTTGTTCCTATCCGCCAAAAGCGGCCTGCGCGTCAACCGTGTGCTAACCAAGGTGCAGGAGGTCTACGCCCAGTCCGTGCGGCGCGTCACGACGGGCACGCTCAACGATGTATTAAACGAGGCGGTCGCCATGCAGGAGCCGCCCTCCACAAGCGGCAAGCGCCTCAAGCTTTACTACGCCACGCAGGTGGGGATTCGGCCGCCGACCTTCGTCATCTTCTGCAATGACGAGAGCCTGGTGCACTTTTCCTACAAGCGTTATATCGAAAACACCTTCCGCAAAACCTTCGGGTTCGCGGGCACGCCCATTCGTATTTACTTCAGAAACAGAGCCAAGGAAGAGAAATGACGACACCCGTATTCAACCCGCTCATCATAACGCTGGTGGCCGCGCTCGGCTATCTCTGCGGCAATCTCCAGACCTCGCTGCTGGTTTCTCGGCTGCGTTTTTCCGACGACGTGCGCAAGTACGGCAGCGGCAACGCGGGCGCGACGAATATGTTCCGCGTCTACGGGCGAATGTATGGGCTGGTGACCTTCGCGGGCGACGCGCTAAAGTGCATCGCCGCCACGATCCTCGGCTGGTGGCTGGGCGGGTTGCTGGGACTCGCGGACGATCCCCAACTGGCGGGCAAGCTGGGCGGCTATCTCGGCGGCTTTTGCGCCATTGTGGGGCATTGTTATCCCGCGCTGTTCAAGTTCCACGGCGGCAAGGGCGCGGCCTCGTCCTATGCCTTCCTGTGGCTGATCTTCCCGCTGGGCGCGGCCATCGCAACCGTCGCGGCCGTGGTCGTCTATCTGCTCACAAAGCGCGTCTCGATGGTCTCCATCACAGGCGCCCTGCTCTTTGTGATCCTGTCTCTGCTCTTCGGCCAACCCTGGCCCTGGCTGCCGCTCACCGTGGCCGCCTGCGCGGCCTTGGTCCTATTGCGTCACATCCCCAACATCCGCCGCCTCATCACAGGTGAGGAAAAGGAGACAAAGCGCGACTCATAATCGCGAACCACACAAGCCACACAAACCACACAATCATGACAATATCTGAAGCTCTTTTGGTTTCTTTGTCAAGGGGTTTTGCGGTATTCAAACGCATTGTGACAGCAATTTTTGTAAACCCTTGCGATTCCATGTAGAATCAAAAGCAGAAATGGTGTACAATAAGGGCAAACAATAAAGGAGCTCTCATGCATTTTACAGAGTTGAATCTGATAAGTCCCATACTGAAAGCGGTGGAACGGGAAGGATATGAACACCCGTCCCCGATTCAGTCAGAAGCAATCCCGCTGTTGCTGCGCGGCAGGGATCTGCTCGGCTGCGCCCAGACGGGAACGGGAAAGACCGCGGCCTTTGCCATTCCGATTTTGCAAACACTGTATAAGCGCCGCGCGGACGGCAAGGCAAAGCATAGCCTGCGGGCGCTTGTCCTGACACCCACAAGGGAACTTGCGTCGCAGGTTGGTCAAAGCTTTCAGGATTACGGCCGTTATACCGGATTGAAAACCGCCGTCATCTTCGGCGGCGTGGGCCAGGAGCCGCAGGTCGCCGCGCTCCGTGCGGGCGTGGATATCCTGGTGGCGACCCCGGGCAGGCTCAACGATTTGATCGGGCAAAAGCTGTGCGATCTGAGCGGCATTTGTATGTTCGTGTTGGACGAAGCCGACCGGATGCTGGATATGGGGTTCATCCATGATGTGAAAAAGGTGATCGCGCTCTTGCCAAGGCAGCGTCAGACCATGCTGTTCTCCGCGACCATGCCAAAGGAAATCGCGGCCTTGGCGGACTCCATTCTCCGCGATCCCGTTACGGTCGCGGTGACGCCTGTATCCTCGGCGGTGGAAATCATCACGCAGTTTGTTTATTTCGTGGACAAGGCGAACAAAGGGAAATTGCTGGTTGAACTGTTGCGTGATGAAAGCATCGTATCGGGGCTGGTGTTCTCCCGCACCAAGCACGGCGCGGACAGGATCTGCAAAATGCTGAGCCGGGCGGGCATATCAGCCGGCGCCATACACGGCGACAAATCGCAAGGCGCGCGGCAAAACGCGCTGTCGGGCTTCAAGTCGGGCAAAACGCGCATCCTGGTCGCCACCGATATCGCGGCGCGGGGCATTGACATTGACCAGTTGTCCCATGTGATCAACTTTGATTTACCGAACGAGCCCGAAACATACGTCCATCGCATCGGAAGAACCGGAAGGGCAGGGCTCGGCGGCATCGCGATCTCCTTCTGCAACTTTGATGAAAAGGCGTACTTAAAGGACATTCAAAAGCTGCTTGGCAAGGAAATTCCGGTGATAGAGGAGCACCCTTTTCCCATGCAGATCTTTGAACCCACAAAACCGCAGCCGCGCCCCGTCCTAACGCGTGCCGAGCGCGAAACCAGGGCAGCCAAACGCAACAGCAAACCGATGGCGCGGCAAAGGAATCGGCGCTAGCGCCCCATGGGAAGTTCGAATCCCTCTTGCTCCGCCAAGTGCCTTGAAAGTGACTGTGGGGACGGTTCTCTGTGTCGCCGCAGTGACATGACGAACCGTCCCCCTGTCACGCTGATGATAGCAAAAAACGACCCGATCGGGTCGCTTTTTGCAGTAAATCCTAGTTGAAGTTCACCTTCACCTGGTTAAAGCCCGTATCATAATACTTGTAGGCCCAGGGGGAATTGCTGGCGGCGACGGCGTTTGTGTAGCTGGGGGTTTGGATATTACCCGCTGTGTACTTAAACTCCTTCGCCACCGCGATGGCTTTCTGCTGCAACTCGCCTAATTTGATCAAACTGGGGTGCTTGGTATTGCGCACCGAATCATACAGCGTGCGCAGGTCCTTCACCATCTGGCGCTGCGCGGGCGTATACTGCCGTGTGCCTGCTGCGGGCGCGAACAACCGGGTGCTCGGGAAATCAAACGACTCCGTGCTATCCCCCGGCGGCGCGGTTGGCGGGTCGGTGGGCGGATTGGTGACAGGGGCCGGTGTGGCGCCGGCCGGCGTCGGCGTCACCGCAGGCGTGGCCGAGGCAGAAGGCGAGGGGGAAGGGGAGAACTCCGGCAATTTGTCATCCTCGTCAAGCAGCTTTTGCACATGGTCCAAGACCTTTTTCGTGTTTTCGACATATCGGGGCTTTAGCATATCCGCCCATTCCGTCTCCGCGCCGGAGACCGAATAGCCGTTGTATTGATCCGCGTCAATGCCGTAGACTTTTTTGATGATATTCACGCGGTTCTTCTGATCGGTAAGGCAGAAATTCCAGTGGAAGATATTGCGTGCGGCGCCGCCCATGGAGTGCATACCGATATTGCCGTCGGAAAGATAACGGTAGGCAAAGAGCGCCAGGGCCGCCGTCTGCTCCGTCGTCACGTTCGTATACAGCTGGCTGTTGCCCTCCTCGTCCATAAAGGCGCGCATCAGCTCGGGCAGCTTAAAAATCGTGCCCGCGCTCTTCATATGGTCCAGGATCGCGACCATCATGCGGCGCTGCCTGTCGGCGCGCGCCTGGTCGCCCGTGGGCAAAGAGCCATGGCCCGGCTTGCGCACGCGTACATAGTCCAGCACGGCCTGCCCGTCCATCCACTGCTCACCGGCCTGATAATAACGCCCGCCGTTGTCGAACTTGCCCTCCACGTCGTACCAGATCGGCCCGACGGCGTCCACTACTTTCTTGAAGGAGGGCATGGTCACCGCGTAATAATAGTCGATTTTAATGCCGGTTTTCGGCGCGCCCAGCATCCACTCGGCGGTGTCGCAGACCTTGCGGAAGGGGCCCTCATTGTTCAGTTCGGGGAAGAAACCGAACTTGTCGTTTTCATTCCTGCCGCAGTTTAAGGACGCGTTCATCTTGTAGATGCCTTTCACGCCGGGAATTTTCGCGTAGGTGTCGCGCGGGAAGGAGATCAGGTCCGCGCGGTTTTCCTTCAGATTGACCGCCAGCACCATCATCACGTCCGAGTGGAAGGCGTTGCCGTCCTTGCCGCGCATTTCGCCCGTGTAGCGGATCTCTTCATAGTCCACGCCGATCAGCATGATATTGATGAAATCGCCGCTGACGATCGAGTTGTCGCTCTGCTCTTCCAAAGCCAAAACAGGGTCTATTGTCGGCGGTGGGGGCGTCTCCCCGGGCGCCAGGGTCTGATCCGGATGGCGGGTGGCGCCGGGCTCTAACGGCGCGGGCGTATGTTGAAAGACCACGTCGGGGTTGGTCAGCCGGCCGATCGCGCTGCCCACAAAAATGCCCAGCACGATCACAACCACGGCCACAATGCCAACGACCAAAAAGGCGGTGCGCCTTTTCTGCGCGGCGGTTTTTACCTGTTTGGATTTTTTCGCGCCCTTACCGGACTTTAACGCGGACTTGCCGCGCTTTGAAAACTGTTCCGCGTTTACGCTCTCTATTTTCTGACCGTCATTTTTCTTCATAAAAAACCCTTTTCCTCTTTATTTTGACACCCCCATCAATTAAGACGCGGCAAAACGCAATATCGTTCCATTATTTATATGCGGATATTATTACAAAATAATTCTAAACCATTGCCGGACATTTGACTAGAGTATATTCGAGATATTACAAACAATTCACAAATGGGAGACGTCTTTGTTGCGATTTGTGTTTTCCTTTTTGTGGTTCTATGTTATAATCAGTTACAAGTTTTTGGTTGCAGGTTACAAGACGAGGAGAAGTTATGATAGTAGTTATTCCCGCCTACCAGCCCGACGAAAAGTTGGAGAAGCTGGTACGCGAGATCAAAGCGCAGACGGATTACAGTGTCATTGTGGTCAACGACGGCAGCGCAGAGGACTGTCTGCCGCTCTTTGCCGCGCTGGAAGATTGCGCCACCGTGCTGCACCAGTACCCAAACAAGGGCAAGGGCGCGGCGATGAAAGCCGCCTTCGCCTACGCCGCCGAGCATTTTCCCGAGGACGAAGGCATTGTCACCGCCGACGCGGA
>WRCT01000115.1 GCA_009783775.1 Clostridiales bacterium
TTCGCGTCGCCGTATTGGACAGAGCCGTCCGGATTGCGGGTCGGGCAGGGCGTCGGCACGGGCGTGGGCTGCGGCGTCGGGCTGGGGCTGGGCGTTACGATCGGGCCGGTATAGTTGGCGGCGGTCGTGGGCAGTATGCTCAGCTTGCCGTCCTTAAACCCGACATAAATGAGTTTGGGGTCCGCATCTGCGGGAATGTCATAACGGCCGTTGACCCGAAGATAAATCCGCCCGCCGCCTTGAATATGGGCGCCCGAAGTCGAGGTGTAGCGGGGCGGGACCGCGCCGGCATAGGCCGTGCCCCGACTGTAGATACCGCTTGCCGCCTTTTCGATGATCGAGATTTGAAAGTTCAGGTTCAGCTTGGACAACAGTATCTCGTTCGCGTTTCCGATCGCCTTTGTCACCTCGTCGGGATAGATCACGGAATTTGACGCGGCGGCAATCGCGCTCTGCGGCAGCGCGGCCGCGATGGCGTTGGCGTCCCGCAGGTTGGTGGCGGGCGACAACCGAACGGTGCTGTGGATATTTTTGAACACCGAGCCGCTGCCCGCCTGCGCTTTGAGGTATTCGGAAAAGAGCGCGAGCTGGCCGTATACGCCGGCGTCCCCGTCATAGTCGACACAGTAGAGGGACGTGCCCGCGCGCACATTCCAGGAGGTATTATAGCGGTCGATGTATCGCTCCTGGTGTGCCGCGCCGGGGTAGATAAGCTCCGCCGCCTGCATGGATAGGGACTCATTGAGCCAGGTGTCGATCGACAGCCTGCTCGTGTTGCCCGCGTTTTTCAGGGCGGAGGTGTAGGTGATCAGGTGCGCGAACTCATGCGCCAGCGTGGAAAAGACCGAGGCGGTCTGTGTCTCGTAGCAGTAGTAGGCGTTGATGTGAATGATGGGCGAGCCGGTGTTGTAGTATTGCGCTCTGGCTGCGCCCATTTCAGCGGCGGTCAGCAGCTCGGGGCTGTAGAAGAACCCGCTGAGGCTGTCCGTCCTGCCGCCCGAGGTTATCGTGTAGCAGAGGATATTCAGCTTTTCCCCGCTTTCCATAAACCGCGCGCTGCCGAACGCGTCCGTCAGTTTGGGATAGATCTTCGTGTCAAACTCCTGCGCCATCTTCGCCGCGAGGGACGCGTCGGGATTGGCGCCGATGACCCAGACATAACAATGGCTGCCGACGGCGCGGCAGGTCGTCTCCCGTCGGGCGTTCGTGCTGTCCTTGTCCAGATCGGTCTGGATCCAAAACGTCTTTTTGTCCCCCACGCGATAGGTCGCGAAAAGCGTATCGCCGGTCCCGCCCGCAAACTGCGCGGCGGCAAAGGGCACGTCACAGTAGGGCGCCGCGTGATCGGATAAGGGCTGCGGCAATTCCTGCGCGAGCGCGAAGGGCGTATCCTGCGCCCCAAGCGAAAACACGCCCGAGCCGGCCAGCGAACCGGTGTAAAGCGTGTTGGGCGTTTTTTGCAGCGTGCTGCCCACCCAGGTCTCACGATAGAGCAGGGGGTTATAAATCAAAACGGCGTCCACATTGGTCAAGCTGACGGTCGCCGCCGTATCGGGCACAAGCCCGCCCCACTGCCCCAAAACCGGCGCAAGCGCAAAAAACAGCAAAAACGCCAAAGCCCCAGCCAGTATTCGTTTGGCAATATGACCTCTCATCTTATTTTCAGTATACAATAAACGAACCGAATACTCAAGTGATATACTTGCAACTTATTTTGAAACGGTTATAATAGAAATAGAATGAAAAGATTTGCGGGCATTTTTATCATCGTGCTTTTGCTGCTGGCGGGCTGCGCGCCGCTCCCCGACGGGAGCGAGGGCTCGGCTGCGCCGCCGGCCGAGGAGATTCAGCTTGCCGCACGCGCTACAGCCGAGGCGCGACCCGCTGAGGCGCTGCCCGAAACCACGCCCACACCCGAACCGGAGCCGGATCCCTTCGCGGGTCAGACCAAGACTTACCAGGCGGAAAACGCGGCGTTTTTCTATGTCGAATTGAATGAAGAGCTCAAAACGCGTATCACGGGCCTGAGCTATCCCAAAAACGACAAAAACACGCCCGTCAAGTATGGGGACCTGCGTTACCTGCATATCCTATATGTAAACTTCGCGGGTGAAACGTGTCAAGGCGAGCTGATGGTCCACGCCCGACTGGCGGACGAGGTGCTGGACATTTTTTATCAGCTTTTTGTCCATGAATACCCGCTGGCCTCCGTGCGGCTGGTGGACGACTTCGGGGAGGCGGGCGACGACAACCTGTCCATGGAGGCGAACAATACCTCGGCTTTCAACTACCGACAGGTCACGGGCAGCAAAAAACTCTCCCTGCACAGCTACGGCGCGGCGATTGACATCAATCCGGTGCAGAACCCTTATATCAACGGCGCCCGCGTTTCGCCGCCAAGCGGCGCGGCCTATGTGGACCGTACCCAACGCCTGACCGGCATGATCGACCACGACGATCTCTGCTATCGACTCTTTGCCTCCTACGGCTGGAGTTGGGGCGGCGATTTTTCAGGCGACAAGGACTACCAACATTTTTCAAAGGATATCAGATAAATGGCATTTGCCGCCGAAAAAGTAAGAGATGAGATCGTCGCCTGGATTCGGGACTGGTTTGCGTTGAACGGGTCGGGCTGTCGGGCCGTGGTGGGCGTCTCCGGCGGCAAGGACAGCACGGTGGTCGCGGCGCTCTGCACTTTGGCGCTGGGTCGGCCGAACGTGGTCGGCGTGATCCTGCCCAACGGCGAGCAGGCTGACATGGCGGACGCGCTCTGCACCGTGGCGCACCTGGGCATTTTGCATTGTGTGATCAATATTCGGGAGGCCTATGACGGTATTTTGGACGAGCTGACCGCCTGGATCCCCGTGTCCGCGCAGACGCGCCTGAACCTGCCGCCGCGGCTGCGTATGTCCGCGCTCTATGCCGTGGCGCAGTCCATGACCGGGCGGGTGGCCAATACCTGCAACCTTTCGGAGGACTGGGTGGGTTACTCCACGCGCTACGGCGACTCCGTGGGCGATTTTTCCCCGCTGTCTAACCTGACCGCGACCGAGGTCAAACAGCTCGGTTACGCCCTGGGCCTGCCCAAGCTCTTGATCGACAAACCGCCCGCCGACGGGCTCACGGGCAAGACGGACGAGGAGGTGCTGGGCTTTTCCTACGAAACCCTGGACCGCTATATCCGCGAGAATATCGAGCCCGAGCCGGACGTCAAACGCCGCATCAACGAGCTGCACGAGGCTAACAAGTTCAAACTGCGATTGATGGAATCATTTCCCTATACTCCCGCGTGAGCGGTCTGAAATCTGGCGTCCGGAATCTGGAATCTACGAAAAAAAGAGCCCCGCAGGGCTCTTTTTGAAGTCAATCGGTTATTCGAACTTGCGACGGGCTGTGTAGGCCAGGCCGACAAGCGCCAGCAGGGCAATGCCCGCGACGGCAAAGATTGCCGTGGACTCACCGGTCTTGCGGAGCTTGCCGATCGCGGAGATGGCCGCGTCGACCATGGCTTGGGTGACACCCTCTGCCGGTCCGACGGGAATCAGCAGTTCGTCATCCGTCTCTTCCCACTCAATCAGATCCCATGCCGCGTCGACCGCGTCGAACCACTTATCCTGCAGCGCTTCTGAGATCTTCAAGAAGTCATCGCTGATGATGAATTCGATCGCATAGTCGATCGCGTCGAGCAGATCGTCAATGTCGACTTCCGCAACGCGCACGCCCGCAAACGCGGCATTCAATGCGGCGATCAGGGCTTGCACTTGCGCCTGTGTTTCGAGCCCATTGCGATCCGCCAGCGCGGCCTGGATTGCGTTCATCGCTGCCTTCACCGCCGGGCCGAAAGCGTCCTTCTCGGCTTGGGTCTTTACATAGAGGGTGCCGTCCGGCAGGTCCTTGCCGTCCTTGGAGACGGAGAGCTCGTCGGAAATTTCCGCTGCGGTCGCGTCAAAGACCCAATCCAAATCGTCCATGGCTTCGGCTATGACCGAGACGTCCAGTCTGTCGATCACGATGCGGCCCAAGCCCGCGAGAGGCGCGTACTTGGCGTCGATCTTGCCGTCCGCCATTTTCTCGATATAGGTGATCAGGACTTCATAGTCTGCCATGACGTTCTGGTCCAGAACCGTAGCCCCTTTGAACATGGCGAACCCATCGCCGCCATCCAGCAGCATGAAGTTGTGGCCGGCCACGGTGTATTTCTTCGTCAGCTCGATCGGCTTGCCGTCGACCATGACATTCATGACGCGGCGCGGGCCGTCAACCTTGACAAAGGTTCCCGTCGCGGAGTTCGGAGGATCCTTAACAACAGGGGTGGCAATGTCGGTCCAGACCTCGAAGGTGATACCGGAGACCTGGAGGAACCCGCCGTTTTCGCCAAAGGCGAGAGTGCCGTTATAGCCGCCCGGCAGGTTGGAGACGCTCATTTCCAGCGCGTCAATGATCGTCTGGCCGGTGACCTCGATCAAAGTCGCCGTATTGCCGAAGGGATGCACGTCAATGATGTGCTTGTAGGTGATATCGCCCTTGGGGATGTTCGCACGCACGCCGCCGCCGTTGACGAAAGCGATGTCGGAGCCAAACAGATCCCGATACGCATCCGCGCACAGACTGCCCAGGTTGGTCTCCGCCATGCGGACCGCACGGAGCGTGGTGCCGGGGAAGTTGACGGTCAGATCAAAATCAGAGGTCGCAACTTTCTGTGCCAGGAAACCTGCAAAGCTCGCGACGATACCGTCTACCAGGGTTTTGACCGCCGGATCCTGCGGGATCAGCTCGGAGGCCGCAATCAGGGTGGAGGTAATCGTGCCGTCCGCTTTGATGGTCAGCTGGCCGAGGTTGCGAAGCGCCGTACCGGACTGCGCCAAAACAACATCATCGCCGTCCTTGTTCTTCACGATATCACCGGGCATAGCGGTATGGGAGTGGCCGTCCAGCCATGCGTCGATACCGGTGGTGTTCGCGATCACATTCTTGGAAGTCCAGGGCTCGCTCGATGTGTCAACACCCAAGTGGCCCAGCGCGACGACATAGTCCGCACCGGCCAGAATCGCCGCGTCAACGGACGCCTGCACAGACGCGTACAGATCCGCGCCGTTTCCGCCTTCATTGAACCCGAAGATACGTGTGCCGCCGGCATCCTGGAAGTTGGCCGGGCTGGCTTTGGTCAGCGCTTCCGGTGTGGTAACGCCCACGAAGGCAACCTTTGTGGTGCCGAAGGTGAGAATCTTATAGGCTTCCAAAACCGGCAGGTTGTCCGAAAGCTTGACGAAGTTGCAGGAGAGATAGTCAAAATCTGCCCAGTCCATCAGGTCGTCCAAGCCATCCATGCCATAGTCAAACTCATGGTTGCCGACAGCGGAGAGGACATAACCCGCCGCGTTCATGGCCTTGATGACAGCCTCGCCGCGTGTCAGAGCGGCAATGGTGGCGCCCTGCGCATGGTCGCCAATGTCGACCAGGGCAACGTTCGTCGTGGTCGCCTCGACCACTTTCTTGTAAGCGGCCACTGTGGCATAGCCCATATTGGTCTGAACCGGTGGAGTTGCGGTGTTGAGCGTCGGCTCAAGCTGGCCGTGCGCGTCGTTGGTGAACAGGATGACGATGTCATCGGACGCCACAACGGGCAATGCGCTTGTGAACGCCGGCACGAGGGCCAGGATCATTACGAGCGCAACGAGTAGGGAGAGTAGTTTCTTCATTTTCTTTCCTCCATCATAATTACATATGTTCCCGACATTACGAGACATATATAGGATAGCATATTCCTCATTTTATTGCAATGGAAATTTTGCTTTAATTTTGAATTTTTTTCACAAGTCTGTGACATGGCGGTGTGATTGTTTTTTGACCGCGAACCACGCGAAGTAGGAGGCAGGGGCGCTGCGGCGGGTCTCCTTCAAGCCACGAAAAACACGAAAGGGTACGAAAAGACGGGCGATTGATAATCGCCCCTACGCGGGCGGCGGAAGGGAATTTTCTTCTCTACCACGAACCACACAAACCACACGAATGCGCCGCGGGCGGGGGGATTTTTTCTCTACCAGTACAGCATTTGTCAAGGGATAATGTCCATTTCTCTGAAAGAAATTTCATTCTCCCCTAAACCCTCTCAATAATTCCTTTGCTAATCCCTGTTAATCTGCTGATTTGCCGAATGGAAA
>WRCT01000116.1 GCA_009783775.1 Clostridiales bacterium
CCGCTGCGCGCGCCCGCCTCGACCACGACCACGCCGCGCGAGAGCCCGCTCATGATCCGGTTGCGAATGGGAAAGTGAAAAGCCAGCGCCTGTGTGCGCGGCAGAAACTCGGTGACCACCGCGCCGCGCTCGGCCAGCGCCTCATAGAGCAGGCGGTTGCTCTGCGGAAAGACCACGTCAATGCCGCAGCCCAATACGCCGACGGTCGGATAGGGGTTGGTCTCGCAATCCAACGCGCCCAAAGTGGCGTGGGTGTCGATCCCCTCGGCCAGGCCTGTCACGACCGTGGCGCCATGCTCGGCCAGCTGACGGCCCAGCGTGCGCGCGACATCCTTGCCATAACCCGTGCAGGCGCGCGCGCCGATCACCGCGACGGGACAGACCGGCTCGGCCACCAAACGCCCCCGATAGAACAACAGCGGCGGCGGATCGGGTATCTCACGCAGCAGGGCGGGATAGTCGTCGGAGTCCAATGTGGTAATGCCCACCTCATGCTTTTCCAGCCAGCCGGTATAGCGAGCCATAAAACGCGCGTCCGCAGCCTCAAACAGTCGGGCACGGACCTCGTCCGCCACGCCCGCAAAGGCAGAACTCTCGCGTTTGGCCGCGTTGTCATAGGCCTCCTCCAACGAGGAGAACATCCCACTGATCTCCGCAAAGGGTTTGACCTGCGCGTTTACGCCGTAGTGCAGCCAGAGGGCCAGCCATTCTGCCCGCGTCATTCTATCTCGTCCTCAATGGCGCGCAGCAGCTCGCTGGGACGGACCTCCAGCGCCTGACCGATCCGGAAGAACGTCTCCAGCGTCGGCCTGCGCTCCCCTCTTTCGACCGCGCTCAAATGCGTGCGCCCGATGTCGGCAAGCCCGCTCAATACTTCCTGCGATATGCCTTTTCTTTCCCTGTATGTCTGAATAACCTTGCCCACGACATTCGCGTCCAACATAGAAAATCATCTCCTTGCCTCCATTATGGCGACAAGAAAACGATTGCCCGAACACATATGTTTTCAATTGAACACAAGTGTATTATTTTTCGCTAGACATAACCGTAGAAAAGACTCCCCGTCGGCAGACAGTACTCTAAAAACCAGGCGTACCAGCTCGGCATGGGGATGCCCGAAATCGCCGGGAACATCAGCGCGAAGAACACGATCGCGGCGGCCAACAGGGCCCATTTGAACCAGTAGGTCTTTTTGTTCTTCTGTTCCCAGATATACAGAAAGTACAGTCCCGCCAGCAGCATAAAGGGCAAAGTGGCAAAGTAGTGGTAGATGAAAGTCGTCCGCGACAAGAACGCCCAGGGCAAGAGATTGGACAGCACCGCAATCGCCAGTAGTAAGGTGGCTCTGTTGCCCTTAAACCAACCCGTAATCCGCGCGCACACAAGACCCAACGCTCCTGCCGTACCGACGAACCATACGATAGGGTTGCCCGTCAAAGTCATACACGAGACAAGGGTTGGAGTCACGATAGACCAATAACGAATAGGTCTTTCCATTATTAGCCATTGATGCCAACGGGATTGATATTCGTGCCCAAAATCCAAAGTGTTATGATAGCGGAACATATCCTGCTGATACCGCCAAAGTGTACGCACGCTGTCCTCTATCCCATAGCTGCCCTCTGCCAACGACGCCTCATAGATATAGTAGGAGATATAGGAAAGAAAGTAAATCAGCGCGGGAATGACGATAAAGAAGGCCAAGCAGGCGGCAAGGGTAAGCATGGTATTCCTTCCAAACGTCTTAGTTCGTTCTCGTTCTCTTTCTGTCTTTGCTTTAATGCGCTCGCGTAAGCGACTGGCAAGCGTCCAAAAGAGCAGTATCGCCAGGCCGGCACCCCCATAAAAACCGTTCCATTTCACAGATATGGTCATACCGAAGAACAAACCGGAGAGCAACAATGGTTTCAACGTCTTTTTAAGAGGCACATCGTAGAAGTTAAGGTTTATATAGTCAAACATGAACAGGAACATGAGGAGGATAAACACAGCGGAAAACACATCGATGTTGCTAACCCGCGCCAATGTGAAATGCATACAGTCAAAGGTCAAAAGCGCCGCCGCGATAAAGGCAAAATCCGTACGCTTGAAGATACGCTTGGCGAAGATATACAGGATGGGAATCATCAGTGCGCCGAAAAGCACGCCCATAATCCGCCAGCCGAAAGGCACCATGCCGAAAACCGCGATGCCGACGGAGATCAGCAGTTTGCCCAGCGGCGGATGCGTCCACTCATAGGGTTCCTGCCCATGCAAATGTTGCTGGGCGGTAATGGCGTAAAGATTTTCGTCGAAATACATCCCGTTGAAACCGAAATATAAGGTTTCCGCCTGCGCTGTGTGCTGCTCATCTACTAATTGCACGCCCGTCTCTGATACTACCGCTACGGGAAGCAACTTCCCCTCGGCATCGAAGAAGGCCATCTCATTGAGCGCAATTTTCTCTTGCGTAACCGTTAGGGTTAACGTCCGCGTTCTAATTCCCAGCTGAGCGCCGTACCACTGATACAGCTGTTCACGTTCGTGCACAAAAGAAAAGGACTGTCCGGCGTCGGTCGTGATAGTCACCTCGCCTGTACTACTCTTATCGTAAGGGTCAGCCCAATAGGCCGGAATATCTACAAAAAAGTTAGGGTTTGCCACACAGGTATCGATCTCCACCTCCTGCCCGAAATCCAGCACAACGGTTTCGCCAAGTTCAGGCAGCCACGCGCTTTGGGGGAAGTTGAACGTACCGAGATTGAGCAGGGCCATAAGGGAGTAAATCAGCACGAGCGAGAGGATAAGCCTGCGGTCGGCCTTGACCAGGCGCGGATTGCTCCTGTCGTCAAAAACAGATAAGGTTTCTATTTTCTGAAAGATTCCCGTTTTCTTTTTCTTGTTTTTCTTTGTCATTGTTTTCTCCAAAACATTAGTCAGACGGGCGACCGCAGATCGCCCCTACGGTACGTTAATCAGTGGCGAACGCCCACCCCCGCCCTACACTGCCCACTGCTCACTGCTCACTGCTCACTGACAGCCGTCCGATACTGCACCGCCTCGGCGACATGCGTGTAGGCGATATCCTTCTCCCCCGCAATGTCCGCGATCGTGCGCGCCACCTTGAGAATGCGCTGGTAGGCGCGGGCGGAGAGTTTCTTCTGCTCGTAGACCAGTCGGATAAACTTCTCCGTGCGCGCGTCCACGCGGCAGTATTGGCGTATGAGCGCGTTGTTCATCTGCGCGTTAAAGAGCAGGCCGTGGGGCGCGAGCCGCTCGCGCTGGATCACCCGCGCCGCGTTCACGCGGGCACGGATCGTGGCCGAATTTTCCGCGGCCGGCTTGCCGGTCAGTTCCTCATAACCCACTTCTGTCATTTCGATCTGGATATCGATCCGGTCGAGCAGCGGGCCCGAGATGCGCGTGGTGTAGCGCCGAATCTGCGCGGGCGTGCAGGTGCATTGTTTCACGCGCGAGCCGAAGTTGCCGCAGGGGCAGGGGTTCATCGCGGCGGCCAGCACAAAGGACGCGGGATAGGTGACCGTCGCCGCCGCGCGCGAGACCGTGATACAGCCGTCCTCGAGCGGTTGGCGCAGCGCCTCGAGCACCCCGCGCTGGAACTCCGGCAGCTCGTCTAAAAACAGGACACCGTAATGCGCCAGGCTGATCTCGCCCGGCATGGCTTTAGCCCCGCCGCCGACCATCGCGGTCGCCGACGCGCCGTGGTGCGGACCGCGAAAAGGCCGCTCGGTGACCAGGCCCAGCTTGCCGCGCGTCGCGCCGACAATGGAATGGATCTTGGTGATCTCGAGCGTCTCCTCGAAGGTGAGCTCGGGCAGAATAGAGGGCAGGGCGCGCGCGATCATGGTCTTGCCCGAGCCGGGCGTGCCGTAGAGCAGGATATTATGCCCGCCCGCCACGGCGATCTCCGCCGCGCGTTTGGCCGCCTCCTGGCCGCGCACCTCGCAAAAGTCCGCGCTAAATACCAGCTCCTCCTTCGTGAACGCGCGCACGGACGACGGCGTTATAAGCGCCTTGCCCTGCAAATGCAGCGTCAATTGTTTGAGCGAGGCGACGGGCAGAATCGTCGCGCCCTCGATATAGGAGGCCTCGGGCGCATTCTCCTCCGGCACGGCGAACACACGCGCGCCCTTGCCGTAAGCGTCGATGACCATGGGCAGCACGCCGTTGACCGGCCGCAGCTTGCCGTCGAGTGACAGCTCGCCCAAAAAGACAATGCCCTCCGCCTGATCCTGCCTGAGTTTGCCGGCGGCGATCAGAATGGAGAGGGCGATGGGCAGATCGTAAATCGAGCCTTCCTTGCGCACATCGGCCGGGGCAAGGCTGACCGTGACCCGGGCGGGCTCGAACCAAAAGCCGGAGTTCTTCATGGCCGCGCGCACACGCTCACGCGATTCCTTGACCGCCGCGTCGGGCAGGCCGACCGTCTCATAGGCGGGCATACCGTGCGTGAGATCCGTTTCGATCGTGACGGGAAACCCCGCCAGGCCGCTTAAGCCGTGGCTTTTTACCTTGGAAAGCATGATTCCTCCGTTCTTTGACAGTAGGCAGATCGCTCACGCGGGCTTTTTTCCGCCACGAACCGGTGTCCCCGCCCATCGCAAATTGGGTGAGACGGCAGCCATACAAATATCCGCTGCGGTGGGAATTTTTTGTTCAATATTTTCGTGTGGTTCGTGGTAAAAAATCGTTCCCGTCCCGCGTGAGCGGTTGGGGTTACGATTCCCACAGGATACTGGTCAGGTCCGCTGTCTCGTTTAAGCTCATGTCGAGCAGGCGTTTGGAGACCAGGTTGTCGAACATGGTGCTCATGGGCGCGCGGTCGTGGATCGTGCGCACCGCCTGCGCGAACATGGGCGCGGCGGAGATGATCCGGATCTTGGAATAGTGCGCGGCCTCGGGGCATTCCACGGTATCGGTGGTGACCAAAAACTCGTAGGGGCTGTCCTGAATGCGCTTGAGCGCTTTTTCGTCCATGACATTGTGCGAGAGCGCGGCGTAGAGCTTGTTCGCGCCCTCTTTCTTTAGGCCGCGCGCGACGTCGACCAGCGTGCCGGCGGAGATGGAAAAGTCGTCCACGACCAGGCAGTTCTTGCCCTTGACGTCACCGATGATCTCGAGCACGCGCGCCTGTTCGTCGTGCCCGTAGCGGATCTTGTCGCCGATCGCGACAGGGCGGTTGAGTTCGTCCGCGACCTGGCGCGCGCGTTTGGCGCTGCCCGCGTCGGGCGAAACGACGACGAAATCATCGTCCATGATATTCTGGCGGCGGATGAACTCGCAGAGCAGGGGTTGGGCGTAGAGATGGTCGACCGGTTTTTTGAAGAAGCCCTGCACCTGCGGGCTGTGCAGGTCCATGAAGATGACGCGGTCGACGCCGACGACCTCGATACAGTCCGCGCAGACGCGGGCGCGGATCGACACGCGCGGCTCGTCCTTTTTGTCGCCCTTGGCATAGGAGAAGTAGGGAATGATCGCCGTGACGCTGTTGGCGCTGGCGCGCTTGAAGGCGTCGATCCAAAACAGCAGCTCGGTGAACTCGTCGTTCGGCTCGCGGCCGATCGGCTGCACGATGTAAACGTCCTTGTCGCGAATCGACTCGTTGATCCGCACGAAAACGTTGCCTTCGGAGAACTTCATGGTCTCCGCGTCGCCCAATTGCGTGCCCAAATAACTGCACATACGCTGCGCGAACGCGTGGCCCGTCCGGCCCGCGTAAATTTTGATGATTCCCGCTCCTGTATACATAAAACCATTGCCCCCAATTCATTCTTAAAAAGAGTATATCACTTCTCTTTATTGGGGGCAATGGTTTTTATGTAGGCAAACAGATTCTAACAGATTCTACAGATCCTTCACCAGTTCCACAAGCCAGCGCAGGATCTTGGCCGCGTCGGCGGCGGAGACCGTCGTACTCCCCGTTGTATCCGTAACCAGGGCATTGATCAGCCCCTGCGGGGTGAGGTATTGCAGCTGGACCAAATGCCGCAGGATCGCCGCCGCGTCCGCCGCGCTGACCGTGCCGTTGCAATCGGCGTCGCCGCGCAGTTTCCATTTCGCCTTGAGCGTGATATCGCCTGTGATCGGCGTCGCAAAGTCGAACTTGGCTTCCCCGAGATACCAGCCTGTGAAGGTATGGCCGGCGTGCGTCGGGTCCGTCG
>WRCT01000117.1 GCA_009783775.1 Clostridiales bacterium
ATATCGTGCAGCACGCGCGAGCCGATGCGCTCCGCCTCCAGCGGGCGGCCCGTGTCCTCAAACATCTTGACCTGCAACGCGCGGTCGTACTCGATCGCGGGCATTTCGGCCTGCAATTTTTCCGAGCCGGTCGCGTAGTGCGTGGCGGGAAAGATCACGATATGCGAAAGGTTCTCGAGCACGTGTCCCGTGACGGGGTGGATCTTGACGAGGCGGTCGATCTCGTCGCCGAAAAAGCTTACGCGCACGGCCTGGTCCGATTCATAGATGGGGAAGATGTCGACCGTGTCGCCGCGCACGCGAAAAGACCCGCGCGCGAAGTCCACGTCGTTGCGCTGGTATTGGTTTTCGATCAGTTTCCACATCACCTGCTCGCGGGAGATGGCCATGCCCGGCCGCAGCGAGAGCGACAAGGCGCGGTATTCCTTCGGGTCGCCCAGCGCGTAGATGCAGGACACGGAGGCCACCACGATCACATCCCGCCGTTCGCCCAAGGCGCAGGTGGCCGAGTGGCGCAGCTTTTCGATCTCGTCGTTGATGTCGACTTCTTTTTCGATGAAGGTATCCGAGGCGGCCAGATAGGCCTCCGGCTGGTAATAGTCGTAGTAGGAAACGAAATATTCCACCGCGTTGTGGGGGAAAAACTCCTTCAGCTCGCTGCAAAGCTGGGCGGCCAGCACCTTATTGTGCGCCAGCACGAGCGTGGGTTTTTGCACCGCCTCGATGACCTTGGCGACCGTGTAGGTCTTGCCCGAGCCCGTCACGCCCAGCAGCACCTGCAAGCGCTCGCCCTGCCTGATCCCCTCGGCCAGCTGGGCGATCGCCTCAGGCTGATCGCCCTTTGGGGTGAAGGGGGAGATGATTTCAAAGCGTTGTTCCATAACAGCTCCTTTGCATGAGTGGAATCGCGTAGGGGCGATTATCAATCGCCCGCCCGAAGTAGAAAACTAATGATGCTTTTCTTCGAAAATCTTTTTATTCTACGGGGTTGTTTTTATCTGTCGGTTCATAGAAAAATGGGCCGATGCTTGGGAACATATCAAAATCCCTGCCTTCTTCTTTCTCTAATTCAAACACTCCCTCAATGTAAGTTTCATGTGTACACATAAAAGTCCATGTGAAGTCTTTATCTGTTACATAACACTCCGTATCCTCAACATAAATCTCATCTCCATAATAAACCGCAGTCTCCATAATGATATCCAACAATTCGTCATAAGTCAGGGTCTGCCATTCCAATACCTCACTCCTGTGTTGAAACAAAATATACCCGCCACGTTTCTCTTTATTTCTAAATGCCTTAACGGCCTCTATACCCTCTTGCGCCGGTATTTTTTCATACGAAAAAGCGTGCCACATATAGCCGTCAAAACGGACTTCCGCTTTTTCTTCTTCCGTCAGCGTTCCGAAAAAGACGTTTTTATATTTTTGCTTAACGCTTTCCGCAAAAACGCTGTCCAATTCTTTCTTCATTCCGCCCTCCCGTTATGGCCGGTAGTATTCATCTTCCTCCCATTTCAATGGGTTCGTGTCGATGTAGTCCCAAATCCGCAGATAATCCGCCTCGTCGTGGATAATGTGGTCGTAGTAAGAACGTTGCCAAAGGGAAAACCCGATTTGTCTGGAAATCGAACCCTTGAATTGTTTGATAATCCGTGAAACCGTGGGGCTGTCTTGCGTATCCGTAGGGGCGACCTGTGGTCGCCCGCCGTTTCCCTCCGTAGGGCGACCTGTGGTCGCCCGCCCATGCTCCAATCAAGGACAAGAATGATATGCACATGATTCGGCATGACAACATATTTGTCCACGGCTACCGTCTTGTAAACGTTTGACAGGCGGCCTATTTCCCCTTCGACGGTATTGCCAAACGCGGATAGCGGCGGGCGAACACAGTTCGCCCCTACGTCGTATTCACAAGGTTGGTCCGGCCAAAACAGCTTGCGTTTGCCCTGCGTGCATATCGTAATATGGTAATATCCGTTTTGGGAATAGTCATAGTTTTTCAGCCGAATAGATTTTCGTTGGGGCAGAGAGCTTACTTCCATCTATCCGTTCCGTTAATCATAAATCGTAATGAAAGTAAGATAGTCGAGACAATGGATGTTGACCTCTATATCGCCCTTTCTGTAGTCTACATATATTTCCTCGGCACTGATTTCGGAGGTTGTGTTTTCGTAACCCAACTCTTCCAGCAACGCGATGTATGCGAGACAGATTGGCCTGGTTTCAGCGAACTTCTCGCCGAAGTCCGACTTGTCGCCGGTATAATAGGAGTAAGAAGTCCAACCGGGATAGCTGTCCTCTGTGCTTTCCAGTTCCCAGCCTGTAAACGCGCCGAAGTCAGGCACTTGCGTTGCCTCATAGTTCACAATCTGTGAGCGGGAAGATTTTCTTGCGATCTCCTTCATCGCTTGCATGAATCGAATACTCCGGCTTTGTCGAATGAGAATCAAAGCTGCCGCGACGCACAGGATAACAAGGGGGACAACAAGTATAATCCACAGCGGGTTCAGTTTCTTTTTGGGAGCCGTGGATTCGCTCGGCGTGACAGGCGAAATGAAACCCTGCTCGGTGCCGCAGAAATGGCAGAATTGTGCCTTGTTGGGAAGTTTTTCACCGCAATTGGTGCAATACATCAGGTTCTCCTTGGTTTAGGCGGGCGGGCTGACGCGGGTCCCGACAAATCCAAAGGATTTGTTGGGTGCACCACCGCCCCTACGGGTCCGTTATTCAGGCGGCGTGCCGAGGTCGTCGCGCCCTACGGTCTGGTATACGGCGTGCCGGAGAGCGGCAAGCTGTAGCGCGGCGTGCCGTCCAGCTTGAAGTAGGCGTCCGCGATGGCCGGGGCGGTCGGGATCGAGGTGATTTCGCCGATACCGATTGCGCCGAAACCCTCGGCAAAGCCCGGTTTCTCTACTATTATCGCCTCGACCTTGGGGATCTGGTTTGCCTTAAAGAGCCCCAGCGTGCCGAATTTCGCCTTGGGATAGCCGCCTTCGAGCGGGTATTTCTCCGTCAGCGCGTAACCCAAGGACATCACCACGCCGCCTTCGATCTGGCCTTCCACAGCGGTCGGATTGATTGCGCGGCCCACGTCGTGCGCGGCGACCATGCGCGTCACACGCCCGTCCTCGTTTAAGATACAGACCTGGGTCGCGTAACCGTAGGCCACATGGCTGACGGGGTTGGGCACATCCGCGCCCAGCCTGTCGGTCTTGGTCGCGTACTCGCCGTAGAACTCCTCGCGCTCTAACTGCGCCAGGCTTTTCATCTTCAACGCGTCGGCCAGCAGCAGGCTCGCCCTGCGCGCCGCCTCGCCCGTGATCAGCGTATGCCGCGAGCCGGAGGTCGTGCCCGAATCGGGCGCATTGGTGTTGGCGGGTTCGTAGATCACCTGCTCGCGCGTGAGCCCCGTCGCCTCGCAGACCATCTGCACCAGCACCGTGCCCAAGCCCTGGCCGATACAGGAGCCGCCCGCGCGGATGTGCACCTTGCCGCCTTCGACCACCAGCAGCACACGGCCCGTGTCGGGCAGGCCCACGCCCACGCCCGCGTTCTTCATGGCGCAGGCCAGGCCCGCGTAGGGCGCGCTCTCGTAGATTTCGCGCACCGCCTCGAGCGTTTCGACCAAGCCCGTGCTGGGGTCCGTGATCTGGCCGTTGGGCAGGACCTGGCCCGGGCGGACCGCGTTGCGGTAACGGATCTCCCAGGGCGAGATGCCCAGCTTATGCGCCATTTGGTTGAGCAGAGTCTCAATCGCAAAGCAGGTTTGCGTTACGCCGAAACCGCGAAACGCGCCCGCCGGCGGGTTGTTCGTATACCAGGCGTAGCCGTCGATCTCAAAGTTCTGATAGTTATAGGGACCTGCCGCGTGCGTGCAGGCGCGCTCGAGCACCGGCCCGCCCAGTGAGGCGTAGGCGCCCGTATCCGCGATGACGTTCGCCTTGACGCCCAGAATCTTGCCGTCATTGTCGCAGGCGAGCGTAAATTCCATATCCATCGGGTGGCGCTTGGGGTGAATGGCCAGGCTCTCCGCGCGGCTGAGTTTGACCTTGACGGGCCGCTGCAGCAGGAAGGCAGCCAGCGCGGCGTGGTGCTGGACGCTCATGTCCTCCTTGCCGCCAAAACCGCCGCCAACGAGTTTGTTCTCGACCTGGACCTCGTGCAGCGGCAATCCGAGCATGGGCGCGACCTCGTGCTGTGTGTCGTACACGCCCTGGTCGGCGGAGTAGATTTGCACGCCCTTGCCGCGCGGCAAAGCCACGGCGCACTCGGGCTCTAAGAACGCGTGCTCGGTCCAGGGGGTTTGGAATTTCTGGGTCAGCACATGGGGCGCGGTGGCAATCACGCCGACCGCATCGCCGCGGGAAACGTGCTTGTGCGCCAGCAGATTGCCGCCCGGGTGCAGTTCGGGCGCACCCTCGGCCATTGCCTCATAGGGCGAGAGCACTGGCGTTAGGACCTCATAGTCCACCACAACCAGTTTCTTGGCCTCGGCCAGGATCTCGGCCGTTTCGGCCACGACCAGGCAGATGGCGTCGCCCACATAGCGCGTGATATCGTCGACGGCGATCATGGCGTCCCAGTCCTTCTTGAGATGGCCGACCTTATTGCTGCCCGGGATATCGGCAGCGGTGAAGACCGCGGCCACGCCGGGCAGGGCCAGCGCGGCGGACGCGTCAATGCCCAGCACCCGCGCCCGGGGATGGGCCGCGCGCACCGCCGAGGCGTGCAGCATACCGTCCAGATAAATATCGTCGGGGTACTCGCCGTAGCCCAATACCTTCTCGCGCGCGTCGATACGCGGCACGCGCGCGCCCACGCGAAAGTCGGTCTCGGCCTCGGGCAGCTTGCCTGCGGCAAAGATCTGCGCCGCCAAGCGTACCGCCGCGATGATCTTGACATAACCCGTGCAGCGGCAGATATTGGCCTTTAATGCGGCCGCGATCTCGTCCTCACTCGGGTCGAGGTTGACGTCCAGCAGGGCCTTGGCGCAGATGACCATGCCCGGAATGCAGAACCCGCATTGGACCGCGCCCGCGCTGCCGAAGGCGTGGACGTAGACCTCCTTCTCCCAGTCGGACAGGCCCTCCACGGTGAGCACAGACTTGCCCTCCAGCTTGTCCGTGACGGGAATGCAGGCCTTGGTGGGTTTGCCGTCGACCAGCACGGTGCAGGTGCCGCACGCGCCCTCGCTGCAGCCGTCCTTGACGGACAGCAGGCGCAGGTCGTCGCGCAGGTAGCGCATGAGTTTTTTGTTTTCGGGGACGGTTACGGTCTGGTTGTTGACGATGAAGGTGGCCATGATTTTTCTCCTTTTTTATGTTTAGGGACTAGGGGTTAGAGGTTAGGGGTTAGGGGTTAGAGAAGGAAGTTTCGCCTTCGGGATCCCCGCAAAATCCGCAGGTTTGGTGGGGTGGACTGGCGAAACTTTCTTTCTTGTCCAAATCAAATGTAGGATCATGGGAGTGAGGAGGAGGGAGTTTACCGCAACATATGTTGCGGTCTGCCATAAAGGGGAGAGCCATGTCCCCCGCAGGATAACCGCCAAAACGATAACGGACAGAAAATCCACCAACATCATGATTACAGTGGCGATTTTTACCCATTTCTTTGGGGCGATGCAATACAGGATAAACAAAGCAAGCAGACAAAGGGGCAGCGCTTGCAGTTGCAGCGAACCCCAAGCATACTCCCACCCTGTATATATTTCACCGGCCAACCCGCTCCACAAAAAGAGCATTGGCGAAAACATCCCTGCCGGTATTGAGTTAATAGGATTTATAAGAGAAAAACCGATTTGAACAATCGTTATACCCAAATAAACAAACCGCGGAATGGTAAACAGCAGGTTGTCCTTTGAAAACGCGGACGGTTTTTGTTTCATCGGTTCTCCTTTCTTCTTTTTGTTGCCTTCATCAACTGGATTGCTTCGTCGTGGTGCTTTCATTATTATGTTGCCTTTGTGCTCCTCGCAATGACGCTACTATCTGCCTCCGTCATTGGAACCGCTGATTAAATACCCGTTCGCGTAGGGGCGATTATCAATCGCCCGCAGACTCTAATATTGGTTTTTTTCGCA
>WRCT01000118.1 GCA_009783775.1 Clostridiales bacterium
CAAAAGCTGACCACTGACCACTGACCACTGATTATCATGCAAAAGCTGACCACTGACCACTGACCACTGATTATCATGCAAAAGCTGACCACTGACCACTGACCACTGACCACTAATTATGGAAGACCGCTTAATCTCCTCCTCCCTGTACGAGGAGGACACAAAAAACGAATACAGCCTGCGCCCGCACTTTCTGACCGAATACATCGGGCAGGAAAATGTCAAGGAGCACATGGAGATCTACATCGCCGCGGCCAAAGCGCGCGGCGAATCGCTGGACCACGCCCTGCTCTACGGGCCGCCGGGCCTGGGCAAGACCACGCTGGCGGGCATCATCGCCAATGAGATGGGCGTGTCGCTGCGCGTGACCAGCGGGCCCGCCATCACCCACGCGGGCGACCTGGCCGCCCTGCTTACGAACCTGTCGTCGGGCGACGTGCTGTTTATTGACGAGATCCACCGCCTGAATCCGAACGTGGAGGAGATCCTCTACCCCGCGATGGAGGACTTCGCGCTGGACATCATCATCGGCAAAGGCCCCTCCGCGCGCAGCATTCGTTTGGACCTGCCCCGCTTTACGCTGGTCGGCGCGACCACGCGCATGGGCCTGCTCTCCTCGCCGCTGCGGGACCGTTTCGGTATCAAAGAGCAATTGGAACTCTACCATGTGGCCTCGCTCTGCGAGATCATCCGGCGCTCCGCGTCGATTTTGCATATCTTTGTCGACGAGGAGGGCGCGCTGGAAATCGCCTCCCGCTCACGCGGCACGCCGCGTATCGCCAACCGCCTGCTGCGGCGTGTGCGTGACTTTGCGCAGGTGCGCGGCAGCGGCGAGATCCATTTGCAGGCGGCGCAGGACGCGCTTTCCATGCTGCGGATTGACGAGCTGGGCCTGGACGCGGTGGACCGCAAAATGCTGACCGCCATGATCGAGGTGTTCAAGGGCGGGCCGGTGGGCCTGGACACGATCGCCGCCTACACGGGCGAGGACGCGGGCACGGTCGAGGACGTCTACGAACCCTACCTGCTCAAGCTGGGTTTTCTGGCGCGCACGAACCGAGGGCGGATCGCACTGCCCGGCGCCTATGAACATTTGGGAATAGATATTCCGCAACAACAATTGAAGTTGGAGGTCTAACGGTGTTTGGAAAAAAGAAAAGGATCATAGAGGGGCAAAACAAAACCATCGCGGATCTGACGGTGCGGCTGCAGGCCGTCGAGGCCGAAAAGGCGGCGGCCGAGGAGGCACGGCGTCTCAAGGAAGAGACCCTTGCCCGCGTGCTGACCGAGGCGTCCGTGACCGCGCAAAGAATCGTGGACGACGCGGACCAGCAGGCGGCGCAGACCTTGGGTGAGACCAAGCGCGAGACCGAAACGCTCATTGAAGTGGCCTACCAAAACGCGCGCGACATCGTCATGGAGGCCGAGCAGCAGCAGCGTCAAAAGCTCGAGGACACCGAGCAAACCGTGCGCGACTATGCCGCGCTGCTTTCGCAGTACAACGAGGTCATGAAGGAGAACGCGGCGCAAGCCGAGACCTTCTCCCGCCAGTACGCCGAACTCCTGCAAAAGATGATGACCGCCGTGCCGAACCTGTCGGGCGTGTCGCCGGTTGCTGTGGGCAGTGGTCAGTGGTCAGTGATCAGTGGGCAGCAGGAACCAACGGATGAACCGACCGAGATTGCGGATCAAGTCCGCAATGACGAGGTGGTTGACGAACCCGAACCAACCGACGAACCCTCCGACGAGGAAGGCCAGCTCTGGAAGGTAAGCGACGTCACGAGCCGGACCGAGGACAGCGAAAAGATAGACGCCATCATCAACGCGATCGTAAACCGTCGCGGCGATTACGAAGGTTAAGGGGGACCATACCATGGAAAAATTACAACGCATTATTCAGGAATATGTGCCGGGCAAGCAGGTCACGATCGCGCACATCATACCCAATCCGGACGAATCCCTGTACCGCAAGCTGGGTGTCGTGGGCGAACAGAGCGGCGCGCTGGGCATTCTGACCATCACGCCCAGCGAGGGCGCCATCATCGGCGCGGACGTGGCCGTCAAGGCGGCGCCGGTCGAGATCGTGTTCGTGGACCGTTTCTCCGGCTCGCTCGTGCTGTCGGGCTCCACGTCGGCGGTCGAGGCCTCCGTGCGCGAGGTCCAGGCCGTGCTGGAAAAGACCATGGGCTTTACGCCGACCGTCGTCTCAAGATCATGAAACGCGCCCTGCTCATCGGCAAAAGCGGCTGCGGCAAGACCACGCTGGCCAACACCCTGGCCGAGCGGACGGGGGAGAGCCGCAAGACGCAGTCCGTTGAGGTCATCGGCGACCTGATCGACACACCGGGCGAGTACTTAGAACGCAAGCCCTTCTTCAAGGCGCTGACGGTCACGGCCATGGACTGCGACTGCGTGATGATCCTCTTGGACTGCACCGACGCGCAGATCAGCATTCCGCCGCTGATCGCGGGTATCTTCGGCCGTCCGGTCGTCGGCGTGGTCACCAAGATCGATCTCGCCGAAAACGAGCGCGTCTTAAGCGACGCGGCGGACAACGTGCGTATGTCGGGCGCCTGGCCCGTCTTTCGCGTAAGCAGTGTGAGTGGCGAGGGCCTCGAGGAATTAAAGGCATATTTGGGCAGCCCCTAAAACTATCGGCGCGCAGATTTGCCGTGAGTTTGGCCGCAGTTCGAAGGCGAAAAACGTAGCACTAGCCGGCAGCCCTACTGCGAGGCTTTTTGTCAAAGAAATGTGGTCAAAGGCGCGGTGAAGATGTGTGCCCAGAGTTTTAGGGGCTGCCCACCAAAATTAGCTGTTGACAATTGGCAACAGATCGTTACAATATATACGGGCGGCTTTGGCCGTCCGTTATAACGTGAAATTACAGAGGAGCAAATAAAATGGCTAAAAAGACGATCGAAGACATCAACGTGCGCGGCAAACGCGTACTGGTTCGGGTGGATTTTAACACGCCCCTGACCGAGGACCGGCAGAAGGTCGCCGACGACAAGCGTATCACGGCCGCGCTGCCCACGATCCAATACCTGCTGGCCGAGGGCGCGAAGGTCATTCTGGTCTCGCACCTGGGTCGGCCCAAGGGCGTGGTCAACCCGCAGTTTTCTCTGGCGCCCGTGGCGGCGCGGCTCTCCGAGCTGCTGCCCGACACCAAGGTCGTCATGGCGCAGGATACGGTCGGCGCAAGCGCGAAAGCCGCGATCGCGGCGATGGCGGGCGGCGAGATCGTATTGCTCGAGAATGTGCGTTTTCATAAGGAAGAGACTGCGGGCGACCCCGCTTTCGCCAAACAGCTGGCGGATTTGGCCGAGCTCTATGTCTCCGACGCCTTCGGCACCGTGCACCGTGCGCACGCGTCCACGGCGGGCGTGGCGGCCTATCTGCCTGCGGTGGCGGGTTATCTGATCGGCAAGGAACTCGGCGTGATGGGCGAGGCCTTAAACAACCCCGCGCGTCCCTTCGTCGCCATTTTGGGCGGCGCGAAGGTGGCGGACAAGATCGCCGTCATTCGCAACCTGCTCGAGAAATGCGACAGCCTGTTGATCGGCGGCGGCATGGCCTACACCTTCCTCAAGGCACGCGGCGAGGGCATCGGCAACTCCATTCTGGACGCGGACAGCGTGGGCCTGGCGGCCGAGCTGATGGCCGAGGCCAAGGCGCGCGGCGTCAATCTCATGCTGCCGGTGGACGACGTCGTCGCGGCGGAGTTTTCGGCGGACGCGGAATACAAAACCGTCTGCTGCAACGAGATTCCCGACGGCTGGTGCGGCATGGACATCGGCGAAAAGACCGCCGAGCTCTTCGCCAAAGTGATCGAGGACGCCAAGACCGTCATCTGGAACGGGCCGATGGGCGTGTTCGAAATGCCGAACTTCTCCAAGGGCACAAGGCGCATTGCCGAGGCCTGCGCGGCCTGCGCGGGCATTACGATCATCGGCGGCGGCGACTCCGCGTCGGCGGTCAAAAAGCTGGGCCTGGCCGACAAAATGACCCACATCTCCACGGGCGGCGGCGCCTCGCTGGAGTTTCTGGAAGGCAAAGACCTGCCCGGCGTAGCGGTTTTGAACGATAGGTAGTGGGCCGCGTAGGGGCGATTATCAATCGCCCGCCTAACCAACGTAGCCGTAGGGGCGATTATCAATCGCCCGCCTAACCAACGTAGCCGTAGGGGCGATTATCAATCGCCCGCAAAATAACGAAAGAATGAGGGAAAGAGCATGAGAAAACCAATCATCGCAGGCAACTGGAAAATGAACAACAACCCCGACGAGGCCGTGGCGCTGGCAAAGGCCCTGATCCCGCTCGTGGCGAACGCCAAGGCGGAGGTCGTGCTCTGCCCGCCCTTTGTGGACCTGGTCGCGGTCGGCGCCGCCATCCGCGGCACTAACCTGCAGCTCGGCGCGCAAAACGTGCACTGGGCAAGCAGCGGCGCCTATACGGGCGAGATCTCCGCAAGTATGCTCAAAGCGCTGGGCGTGAGCCACGCCATCATCGGGCACAGCGAGCGCAGGCAGTACTTCGGCGAGACCGACGAGACCGTCAACCAACGTTCCGTTGCCGCTTTGGCCGCAGGCCTGACCCCCATCATCTGCGTGGGCGAGAGCCTGCAGCAGCGTGAAGAGGGCGTGACCGACGCGGTCGTCACCGTGCAGACCGTGGCCGCGCTCAAGGGAATGTCCGCCGCAGATGTGGAGAAAGTCGTCATCGCCTACGAGCCCATCTGGGCCATCGGCACCGGCAAAACCGCTACTTCTCAGGACGCGAACGACACAATCAAAGTCGTGCGCAGCGCGATCGCGGGCGTCTACGGCGCGGCGCTGGCCGAGAAGGTGCGGATCCAATACGGCGGCAGCATGAACGCGAAAAACGCCACCGAGCTCATGGCCATGCCCGAGATCGACGGCGGCCTGATCGGCGGCGCGAGCCTCAAAGCCGAAGACTTCTCGAAAGTCGTGAACTTCTGAAATGAACAAGCCGATCACCGCACTCATTATCCTGGACGGCTTTGGCCACCGGATCGAGAGAGAGGGCAACGCCATCTTGACCGACGGCGCGGCCAACTTCACGCGCCTGTGGGAGAACTATCCGCACACCCTGCTGGCCGCCAGCGGCCTGGCCGTGGGCCTGCCCGAGGGGCAGATGGGCAACTCCGAGGTGGGGCACCTCAACATCGGCGCGGGGCGCGTGGTCTACCAGGAGCTGACGCGCATTACCAAGTCCATTTCGGACGGCGATTTCTTCGGCAACAAGGCTTTTGCGGCGGCGATCGCGGGCTGCAAAACCCATGACACCGCATTGCACCTGATGGGCCTTTGCTCCGACGGCGGCGTGCACAGCCACCTGGAACACCTCTACGCGCTGGTCGAGCTGGCGCGTGATCAGGGCTTGAAGAAGGTCTATATCCACTGTTTCATGGACGGGCGCGATGTGCCGCCCAGCAGCGGCAAGGGGTATATTAAGCAGCTCAACGCCAAGCTTGACGAGCTGGGCTGCGGCAAGATCGCCACCGTCATGGGCCGCTATTACGCGATGGACCGTGACAACCGCTACGAGCGCGTGCAGCGCGCCTACGACGCGATGGTTTACGGCGAGGGGCTGACAGCGCCCACCGCCGAGGCGGCCATGCAGCAGAGCTATGACGCGGGCGTCACGGACGAGTTTGTAAAGCCCACGGTCGTCTTGACGGACGGCCGGCCCACGGTAAAGATCTCTGCGCATGACAGTATCATTTTCTTCAACTTCCGGCCCGACCGCGCGCGGGAGATCACCCGCGCCTTCCTCTATCCCGATTTCGACGGCTTTGTCCGCAAGGGCGGCTGGTTCCCCGTGACCTATGTGTCCATGACGCAGTATGACAAGACCTTCGAGGGCGATCTTGCGGTGGCCTTCAAGCCCCAGTCCCTGAGCAACACCCTGGGCGCTTATCTCGCCAAGCGCAACAAAACCCAGCTGCGTATCGCGGAGACCGAGAAATACGCGCACGTGACTTTCTTCTTCAACGGCGGGGTCGAGGCCCCGAACGGGGG
>WRCT01000119.1 GCA_009783775.1 Clostridiales bacterium
GGGCGAGGGGCTCACCCTCTACCGTGAACTTTCGGCAGCCGGAAAGAGCGTCTGCCGCGTGAACGGCACACTGGTCTCGGGCGGCGAGCTGAAAGAACTGGGCGATCTGCTGGTCGATCTGCACGGGCAGCACCAGCACCAGTCCCTGCTGCGCGCCAAAACGCACCTCACCCTGCTGGACGCCTTTGCCAAAAGCAATGCGGACGGCTTGATCGATCAACTTAAAGCCGAACGTCAAACCGCGCTGGCCGCCAAAACCGCGCTCGAAAGGATCCAATCCGACAGCGCCCTGCGGGAGCGGCGCTTGGATATGCTGCGCTATCAGGCGCAGGAGATCGCGGCGGCCGGACTTACGGACGGCGAGGAAGAGGACCTGCTTGAGGTCCGCGCGCGTATGCAAAACGCGCAGGCCATCGTCGAGGGCCTGCATGGGGCCTACGACGCGCTCTACGGCGAGCAGGGCGCGCTGCCCAAACTCTCCGACGCGACCCGCGCGCTGACGCCGATCGCGGCTTTTCACGCGGATTACGCGGCGGCAAGCGAGTGTGTGGGTGAGGCCTATTATAATCTGGAAGACGTCGCCCGCGATCTGCGCGGCGCGATCGACGAATTTCGCTATGACCCGACCTTGCAGGAAGAGACGGAGAACCGGCTCATGCAAATCGCCCAGCTCAAGCGCAAGTACGGGGCGAACATCAAGGAGATTTTGGCGTACTGGGAGGAGGCAGATCGGGAGATTCAGCTGTTGGACGACAGCGAGGGCAACCAAGTGCAGCTGCAGGCCGAGCTAAATCGCGCCAAAGCGGCCTATCTTGTCCGCGCGCAAAAGCTGTCCGACCGCCGCAAGGCCGCCGCCGCGCAACTGGAGAAAGAAATCGTCCGCGAGCTGCAGGAACTGGGTATGCCGCACGCGAAATTTAGAGTGGCGTTTGCCCCGATATCCCCCGAAATACTGGCCGAGAACGGCTTGGACGAGGTGGAGTTTCTGCTCTCCGCCAACCTGGGCGAGTCCGAAAAGCCCCTGATCAAAGTGGCCTCCGGCGGCGAGATCTCGCGTATCATGCTGGCATTCAAGGTCGCGCTGCGCGGTGCGGATGCGATCCCCACACTCATCTTCGACGAGATCGACGCGGGTATCTCCGGCCTGATCGCGAACACCGTCGCGCGCAAAATGCGTGCGCTTTCCCACAGTCATCAAATCCTGTGCGTAACGCACCTGCCGCAAATCGCGGCCCTCGCGAACGCGCATTATCAAGTGATCAAAGAGGAACAAGGCGGGCATACGCGCTCCTTTGTGCGACAACTCGCCGAGACCGAACGCATCATCGAGCTGGCCCGCATTATGGGCGGTCAGGCGCATGACGCCGCAGCCCTTGAACACGCAAAAGAAATGCTGGATCACGCATGACCAAACGCCAAACGACACAACCTACCTCACAACAGCAATCCGGTTGTGAGGTTTTTTATGCTCAAATTCTTTCGCAGATCCATCGTTCGCAATATCCTGTCCCTGGCGCTTTGCGCGGCAAGCCTGGGCTGGTTTTTTTCGCCCTCCGTACAAATGATCCGCAGCCTGCCCGAGGTGACGGACCGTATCAGCTGGGGCGGGGACGGCTTAATCTCCCTTTCCACGGCGGGCGCGGTGCCGGTGCGCGGGCAGGGCGACCAGCGGCTTTTCGCGGTCACGCGTGAGCAAAGCTTCACCTTTTCCCTCTTTGGCCTCATTCCGTTGCGCACGGTGCGCGTGGTCGGCGAGAGCGACCGTGTGCGGGTGGGCGGGGAGGCCGTCGGCATTGTGCTGTATCTGGACGGCGTGCAGGTCGTGGGCCTGGGCAGTGTCGAAACGGGGGACGGGCAGGTCAGCCCCGCAGCGCGCGCAGGCCTGCGCGGCGGCGATACGATCACGGCGGTGGACGGCGTGCGGGTCGAAAATGCCGAGCAGTTTGCCTTGCTCTGCGACAAGGACGACGGACCGCTGGTATTCACCTATCAGCGGGGAAACCGAACCTTTGAGACCTCTGTCCTGCCGGTGTACGACGCGCAGGCGGATTGCAAACGCGTCGGTGCCTGGGTGCGCGACAGCACCTCCGGCGTGGGTACGCTCTCCTTTACCGACGAGGACGGCCTGCGCTACTGCGCCCTGGGCCACGCGGTGACGGATGTGGATACGGGCGCGGTCTTGCCCTCGCGCGACGGGCTGCTCTCCTGGGCGACCATCACGGAGGTCGTGCGCGGCCGCAGCGGCAACCCGGGCGAGCTGGTGGGCCGGTTCGGCAAGACCGAAAAGGAGGCGGCAGGCCATATCCAAAGCAACTCGGATTACGGGCTCTTCGGCACGCTTGACCACCCGAAACCGGAACCCACGCGCGCTGTGCCGGTCGCGCGCGCGGCGCAGGTGCAGCTGGGCGAGGCCATTCTGCTCTCCACCGTGAACGGGCGTGAGATCTGTGAATACAGCTGCAATATCATCCGTGCCGACGTGCAGTCGGCACCGGCGGTACAGGGCATTATTATTGAAGTAACAGACAAGCGGCTTTTAGATCAGGTCGGCGGCATCGTGCAGGGCATGAGCGGCAGCCCCGTCCTGCAAAACGGGCGGCTGGTGGGTGTCGTCACCCATGTATTTGTCAACAATCCCAAGCGCGGCTACTGCATTTACGCGGAATGGATGTGTGAAAAACTCGATTCATTAACAAATTTTTCATAGTTTTTGGTAGTTTTCGCCATAAATTAACGATTGAATTTTATCCTGTGGTGTATATACTCTATTTAACATCATATTCCAACTCAAAATATCAGCATAAGCAAAATCAAATTATTTCATATTGTTTCAGGAGGCAAGATGAGTAAAAGTGTATGTTTTTTGTCAGCGGATCGTGAGGTAGCGGAGCATTTTTATGAAGCAATGGGGCAGGAAAAGGAGCTTTCTCTGCAGTATCTACTGCGGGACGGCGTGGGTCTCTTTGAGCTGCTGATCCGGCAAACGCCCGATATCCTGGTGGTCGATATGGCGCTGCCCGAGGTCGATATGCTGGATGTCGTCGAAATGCTGGGCGGCATACCCATGCAGCGGCGCCCGCTGCTCTTTGCGCTCTGCGACCTTGTCACGCCCGCCATCATGCGGCTTTTGCAAAGTCGGGTCACCTATTGTTTCGTCAAGCCCGTTGACTACGCCTATGCCGTGGACCAGCTGGCGCAGATCGCGCGGCTGGAGCTGCCGACCCCCTGTCCCAGACAGGCGCAGCTGGCCCTGCTCGACCGCGTGGTGTCCGAGCACCTCTTCGGGCTCGGGCTCTCCCCGCACCTGAAGGGCTTTCACTATCTGCGTGAGGCGATCAAGCTGGTGGCCAGCGTGCACGCGCCGGCCAAACTCAGCGTCATGAAACATCTCTATCCGGCGGTGTCCGCGCTCTGCGGCGCGCAGCCGAGCGTGGTGGAGCACGCCTGCCGCAACGCGATCGCCAACGCGTGGGTGCGCGGCGACCTGAAAATGCTGCAAGGTTACTTCGGTTACACCGTGGATGAGGTGCGCGCCACGCCGTCCAACTCGGGCTTTATCTTCATGGTCGCGGACCGCGTGCATATGCAGCTGTTGGACGAGGCCGACCCGCACCGGATCACAGACATGGTCCTGGAGGTTATTTAGCAATGGAAAAATCTTTATCCATGGTCGGCGGAGCGGCGGAGGACTATGCCGTTCTGCACGCGTGCTGCCGGCCGTTTCCCGATCTGCGCCTGCTCGGCCACGGCGCCGATCTGCCCGACCAATTGCCGGACATTCTGCTGGTCGACCGCCCGCTCACCGGACGCGAGCTGGAACGGACGCGCGGCTGCTTTCTGGTGCTGCTGCTTTGCCCGGGCGACGCGGAACGGGTCGCGCGCACGAGGGGCGCGGCGAACTATGTGCTGTACAAGCCCGTGCTTTGGCCGCTGGCCCTGCGCCGTGTTCTGCGCCTGCTGGGCGAGGAAGTGGCCGAAGACGTCTTTTGCGAAGCCTGGCAGGAAAAGCAGATGGGCAACCTGCTGCAGGGTATGGGTATGCCGCCGCATTTGCTGGGTTACCGCTATATCAAATACGGCGGGCTGGTGATGGCGCGGCAGCAAAATCCCATGCAGCTGAGCATGATGCGGCAGGTCTACCCGCTGATCGCGGGGCACGAGCACACCACGCCCATCATGGTCGACCGCACCATGCGTCACGCGATCGACGTCGCCTGGCGCAAGGGCTCGCCCAAACGCATTGCCAGCTATTTCGGCTACTGTATCCTCGACAAAAAGGGTATGCCGACCAACGCGGAGTTCCTGCACGTGCTGGCGGAAAAGATGCGCCTGCTGCTCGGTGTGCCCGCCCAGGCCCGCTTTTGGGAAGTCCTCTCCCAAATCGACCGCCGCACGGACTGCGGGATTGATCTCCGGCATTAAAAAACAAAATATATATTTTTACAAAATTTTTCTTGCATTCTGCCAAAAGAGGTGTTAGAATAGCAACAATCGTTTTCGGAGGCACAACATGACCGTTGTTCTTGTAGTCGGCATCCTGATTAGCTTGGCCCTTCTGCGGGTCCTGCTGCTTGTCGCGCGACCGGTTGCCGCCTCTTGCCAACGCTCGGTATCTTAACGGATTTTCTGCCTGAAAAGGGCAAAAGGTATCAAAGCACAAAGTTCAAGGCTGGCGGCACCCACCTTGAACTTTTTTTATGAAATACCCCAAAAGGAGTAGTAAACTATGAAACTGACAGGCGCGCAACTCATCGTGGAGACCTTGATCGACCAGGGGGTGGACACGGTCTTCGGCTATCCGGGCGGCACCGTATTGAATATCTACGCCGCGCTCTATGACGCGAGCGACCGGATACAGCACATCATCACCGCGCACGAACAGGGCGCGGCGCACGCGGCGGACGGTTACGCGCGGGCAAGCGGCAGGGTAGGGGTATGTATCGCCACCTCGGGCCCCGGCGCGACCAACCTGGTCACGGGCATCGCCACCGCTGCGCTGGATTCCACGCCCCTCGTCGCCATCACGGGCAACGTACCCTGCGCGCTCATCGGGCGCGACAGTTTCCAAGAGGTCGACATCGCGGGCGTCACCCTTCCCATCACAAAGCATAACTATATTGTGAAGGATATCAATAAGCTGGCGGACACCCTGCGCGAGGCCTTTGCCATCGCCAAGTCGGGCCGTCCCGGGCCGGTGCTTGTCGACGTGCCCAAGGACGTGCAGCAGGCCACCATCGAGTGGGAGCCGCAGGGCATTGTGCCGAAAGAGCCGACCAAGGCGCCCAAAGAAAGCCGGATCGACAAGGCGGCCGAGCTGATCTCTCTCTCCCGTCGTCCCTATATCTACTGCGGCGGCGGCGTGATTTTAGGCGGCGCGAGCGACGAGCTGCTGGCCCTCTCGCAAAAGATCGACGCGCCCGTCGGCTGCAGCATGATGGGGCTCTCCGCCGTACCCTATGACTTCCCCGGCGCGCTGGGTATGCAGGGTATGCACGGGCGCTACGCGTCCTCCAAGGCGCAGGCCGAGGCCGACCTGATCCTGGCCGTCGGCGCGCGGTTCTCCGACCGGGCAACGGGCAATAAGGAGGCCTACACCGCGGGCGCCAGAATCATTCACATTGACATTGACCCCGCTGAGATCGACAAGAATATCCCCACCTACCTGGGCATTGTGGGCGACGTCAAGGCCACGCTGCAAGCCCTGCTGGGCAAGCTGGAGGAGACCAAACGCACGGCCTGGGCGGCCCGCATTCGGGAACTGCGCGACGAGGAATCGCGCTATGTGCCGCAAAACGACGCGTTTACGCCCTACAATATTATCGATCAGGTCAAGGCGGCGGCGAGTGACGACGTCATCATCGCCACGGACGTCGGCCAGCACCAGATGTGGACGGCCCAGCGCTACGATTTCAAGTATCCGCGTTGCTTTATCACAAGCGGCGGCCTGGGCACGATGGGCTTTGGCATGGGCGCGGCCATCGGCAGCGCGTTTGCGACGGGCAGGCGCGTGATCCTGTTCACC
>WRCT01000120.1 GCA_009783775.1 Clostridiales bacterium
AGCCCGCGACAAAGATGATAATGCCCTGCGCGGTGGCCACGACGGCCGAGGAGACGAATTGCCCGATCGCGATATTCAGGCGTGAGATGGGCGAAACCAGCACCTCCTTCATAAAGCCCGAGGTCATATCGTCGATCGTGTTGCTCGATACGCGCAGCGAGGATTCAAAGACCGTGGCGATGATAATGCCCGCGAGCATAAAGGTCACCGGATTCTCGATAAAGTCGTTGCGGAAGATCTCCCCGAACACAAAGATAAAGAAGAACGGGAAAATCAGATTAAAAATCAGCGAGGGTTTGTTGCGGATCAAGGCCTTCAAATTGCGCACCCACAATGCCTGTATCACTCTCATTCGCTTTCGCCTCCTTCCCGAATCTCGCGGCCCGTGATCTCTAAAAACACATCGTTCAAGGTGCCTTTGCGGATTTCAATGTCCGTGATCTTATCCTTGCACGCGGACAGAATCTCCAAAAGCGCCGCCTTATCGCCCACGTCGATGCGATGGTAGTTTTCCTTCGCGGCATAGGATATTCCCCTCTCATCCAGCAGCGTTTCCAGCGCGGCAGGGTCCGCCGTCGTGACATAGGCCCTGTCCTTGGTGTACTGTTTCTTGAGATTAAAAGGCGTATCGTGGGCGATGATCTTGCCATGGTCGATGATCGCCACCTTATCGCAAATCTCCGCCTCATCCATATAATGCGTTGTGAGGAAGATGGTGATGTTCTTTTCCTTTTGCAGCTTGAGCAAATACTCCCACACATGGGCGCGGGTCTGCGGGTCTAAACCCGTGGTCGGCTCGTCCAAAAACAGCACCTTCGGATAGTGGATCAAACCCCTTGCCATCTCTACTCGGCGTTTCATGCCGCCGGACAGCGCGGCCACGCTTTTGCGGCGCACGTCGAGCAAATCCACCAGCGTCAGCACAAAGGCAATGCGCTGCGCCACCTCGTCCTTCGGCACCTTGTAAAACACGCAGTGCATCTTCAGGTTCTCTTCAACGGTCATCTTTTTATCCAGGGTAGACTCCTGAAACACCACGCCGATGGCGGACCGCACCTGCGCCTTTTGCGTGGATACGTTCTTGCCGTCGATGAAGAGCTCGCCCTCGGTCTTGTCGAAAATGGTGCAGAGCGTGTTGATCGTGGTCGACTTGCCCGCCCCGTTCGGCCCCAAAAACGCGAAGATACTGCCCGCCTCCACGTCAAAGCTGATATCGTTCACCGCCGTAAAATTGCCGTATTTCTTTATGAAGTTCTTGACTTCGATTATGGGTCTTGGTTCCATTTATCATGGTTCCTTTCTTTGATATTCCCGCGCGTCCAACGGCCGCACAAATACCGTCCGCTGATTGACAAACGTCACAAACCCCGGCCTTGCGCCGCTGGGTTTTTTGACATAACGGCGCTGCACATAGTCCACCGGCACCTTATCGCTGCCGCGCGCCTTGGAATACCAGGCCGCCAGCCCCGCCGCAAAGCGCAGGGTCTCGTCCGACAATTCGGTCGTATGCGCGATCACGTGCGAGCCGGGGATATCCTTCGCGTGCAGCCAATACTCTTCCGGTCCGGCCTCCCGCGTCAAGCGGTCGTTCTGCGCGTTGTTGCGCCCCACCTCGATCATTGTGCCATCGGGCGCGGCAAAATGCAATGGCGCGGAGGGTGAGACTGCCTGTTTCTTTTTTCTGCCCACTGACCACTGCCCACTGTCCACTCTAATGTACCGCTGTGCGATCAACTCATCGCGGATCTCGCGCAGCTCCGCCGCCGTGCCGCAGGCGGTCAGATCATGGAGCAGCCCCTCCAGATAATCCAGCTCGGCCGTCAAGCTGTTCAGCTGCGACGCGGCGTAGGCCAGGGCGGCTTTGCCCTTTTGATACTTCTTAAAATACCGCTGCGCGTTGGCGGCGGGCGAGAGCCCGGGCTCTAATGGTACGGTGAGCGGCGCGGGCGGGTCCGCGTAATAATCCAAAACGGTCACGGCCGTCGCGTGTCGGGGCACGGGCTCGTGCCACGCCAGCAACAGCTCGCCATACAGCCGCAGCTGCGCGACCTGCGCCTCGCGTGCCAGGGTCGCGCCGTGGAGTTCCAGCTTGTTGCGCGCCCTTTTTATGGCGTTTTCCGCCACGCGGATCAAAGCCGCGCCCTGCCGCGACGTGCGCAGCCGCCTGTCGCGTTCCAAATAGAACACATCGGCCGCGGCGGAGAGGGAGGGATAGGGCGCCGCGCTGGGCGCGGCAAAGGGCAATGGACCATAGTCGGGGTGCAGGTGCGGGGCGGTCTGTCCCACCGCGATGGCGGCAAAGATGGAGCGAGCTCCCTCCGCCGAATCGGGCAGCAGGGCGCAAAGCCGCCTGTCTAACCCGGCGGCGTATTTGTATAAGGAGGCGACAGGCAGGGCGGCCAGCTCAACCTCGGTCAGTTCCAGGGGGTTGCGCTTATCCTGCGGCGGCACGGGCGCATAGCGCAGGCCGGGCAGCACGGGTCGGGTGACGGTTTCGCTCACGCCGATATGGCGCAGGCAGCCCAGGATCAAACCGTCCTTCACCAGCAGGATATTGCCGTGTTTGCCGGTCAGTTCGATCACCAGCTCCAGCTCGGTCTCGTCCAAAAAACTGTCCCGCGCGCGCAGGGTGAGTGTGACCACGCGGTCCAAACCGGCCTGCGCTATGGCAATAATGCGCGCGCCTGTCAGATGTTTGCGCAGCAGCATACAAAAGGCGGGCGCCACGGCGGGGTTTTCAAAGCTCTGCTGCGTCAGCTGAATCCGCCCGTTTTCGCTGTGGATATTACAAAACAACCGCACGCGGCCAGCCTCCGCGCCGTGCACGGAAAAGACCAACCCGTCGCGGTCGGGCTGCTGGATCTTGTCGATTTTCGCCCCCGCCAAACAGCTCAGCTCGGTGAGTATGGCGTGCAGGGTTAATCCGCTTATTGCCATCGGTCGCCTTTCCAGTGGTCAGTGGTCAGTGGTCAGCGAGCAGTAGAAAAGCCCGCGTGAGCGTTCTGACCACTGACCACTGATCACTGTATACTGCCCACTAAAAAAAGCGCGCCGCAGCGCGCCTTTTTTTGAAAAAGTTAATTCGCTGCCAGTTTCTTGGCCAGCTGCGCCTTTTTGCGGTTCGCGGCGTTCTTGTGGATCACGCCCTTGCTCGCGGCCTGGTCCACGGTCTTGACCGCCAGCGTATAGACGGTTTCCTTATCGTCCGCGTTCGCTTTCAACGCCTCGTCAAAACGACGGATAATTGTCTTCATCTCGGACTTGGCCATGCGGTTTCTGAGATTCTGCGTGCGGTTCAATTCTGCCCGCTTGATTGCTGATTTGATATTTGCCAAAGTTTCTTGCCTCCATACTTTTGTATTTCAATTTTTCACAAATCGCATTCTATCATATCCATAATAGTAATGCAAGCCTTATTTTTTGGTTACAAGTTACAAGTTTTAAGTTACAAGATTCGGCCGTTTATGTTACAATTAAGAAAAAGGGGGACGGGAAAATGAAAAAAGCGTTGTCCGTACTGCTCGCGTTGCTCTTGCTTGCCCTGGCCGTGCCGACTCTGGCTGAGCCAGAAGACTATTATATTAAGGTCGGGGGCTTTACCATCACTTCAGAGACCACGATCCCGCAGGTGAACGCCATGTTCGGCGCGCCGAAACGCCAAACCCCCTCCGCGTTCGGCGGCAGCGCCTATACCTATCATGACGAGAATTATGTCAACTATCTGTATCTGGAGACCAATGCGGCAGGCAAAATTGTCTGCTACGGCTCCTGCGATCCCTCGTTCGAAACACCGTATATCAAATACGGCGACCCGCAAGGCTATCACTGGTCCGGCACCGAAACCGGCATGATAACAGACCGTTTCAACTACAACGACATCGGCTGCGTCTATCTGTACAGCGCCACCTGGCAGGAGCGCGGCCTCTATTGGAGCAATACAAAGCGAGACCCGATAACATACGCCGAAGGCTTAAACCAACATATCGTGATCGTGCTCAAGCTGATCGCCAAGGCAAACAAGTATCCGGAAAACTTCGCCTATGACGAAAACCTGCTGCTGACGAACTATCAGCTCTATGAAAACGGCTCCGATTTTTATCAGTACTCCCGGGCGGTGGGCAGGGAAAATTTTGTCAAGATCAGCGGCTACAGCAGCAATATGTTTGAGGAAATATTAAACCCGCTGTCCCTGTCCTGGCGATGGCTCACCTACAGTTTCACCGCCAACCACACCTATCCCGCGTTCATCCTGGACGGAGAGAGCCCGGGCAAAAGCAGCCATACCGTCTACATGGTCGATCCCGCCATTCTGATCCCGCCGTTGGGTGTCGAGTATACCGACGGGGAGCAGGAACGCCTGGCCGCCATGCGCGCGGAGTACGCCGATTCCGTGCGCCTGTGGAACAACGCCTACGTGGAAGGCGGCAACTCGATGTTTACCGTCCAGCCGCAGTGGGAGGAACTGCCGCTGGTGGCGGGCGCGGGCAAACAGGGCTGCCTGGCGGGGGCGACCGCCTATCTCAATACTGTCCGCGTGGGCGCGGGCATTCCGAAACTGACGCATGACCCCGACTTAAGCGACAAGGCGCAGCACAAAGCCGTATTGAGTATGTACAGCACCAACGTCCTGGGCATAGACGGGGGGCATTATCCGCCTCAGCCGGAGGGCGTGAGCGACGAATTTTACTTAAAAAGCCAGCCGGCCGCCGGCGAAAATCTGTACAACGGAAACCTGCTCACCAGCATTTCAAACGCCTTGCAAGAGGCGTACGGGGACATCATCGCCTGCGGTCACCGCTACAATCTGCTGACGCCCTCTTTCCAATACTTCGGCGTGGGCTGCCACACCGAGGGCGCGTTCTCTATCCACACACAGGGCGTGCACCAGCTTTCGGGCAATCAGGCGCATGACATTACCATGCTTGCCTGGCCCTCCGCCGGCGTGACGCCGATGGAGATTTATAAGGACGCCTACTGGACGGCGCGTTTTTTGAAAGATTACACCTTTACGGACGACACCGTGGTAGAGGTAAAGCATCTCAATTCCGATAAGACCTGGACCTTCGATAAAGAGCAGAACACAGCAAGCCGAAAATTCTACCGTCTCGGAACGTATCAGGTCACTTTCTATGACGCCTCCATCGCGGTGGAGGCGGGGGACGTCTTTGAAATCACCTTAAAAGACGTGAAGAACAAAGCGGGGGATCCGGTGGACTATACCTACCGCAGCGTGTTTGAAAACGCTTATCGGACGATCGACGGCGCGGTCACCGGCCTGACGCTGAGCAAAAGCGCCTTAACCCTGCGCGAAGGGGATCGGGAGAAACTCAAGGCCACGATCGCTCCCGCCGGTGCGGAAAATAAAATGGTGCGCTGGTCCTCCTCGGACGAGACCGTCGCCACCGTGGACGCATATGGCAGGGTCACGGGGCATATCGCCGGCGCCGCTGTGATCACGGCGACCACGGAGGACGGAGCGCTTGTCGCGTCCTGCGCCGTAACGGTTCGGGAACTCAGCCGTGAACGCGGTGACGCGAACTGCGACTGGCTGGTAAACGCTGCCGACGCGGCGGCCATTCTGCGCTATCTTGTAGAGCTGCAAACCCTCCTGCCACAGGGCCTGCTCAACGCCAAGGTGACAAGCGGCACGGCCCCCGTCTCCGCCGCAGACGCGGCCAAGATCCTGCGCTATCTGGTGGATTTGGAGACAACGCTGTAGCGTTGTCTCCAGATTCCAGACTCCAGATTCCGGATTCCAGACTCCAGATTCCGGATTCCAGACTCCGGATTCCGGATTGTAGGGCGGGGGCTTCGTTCCCATCACATAAGGAAGTATCATCAAAAACTATAAGATAGCAGTCAGAGCACGGTGTTTGTAGCAAATACTAAACTGATTGGAGAAAACAT
>WRCT01000121.1 GCA_009783775.1 Clostridiales bacterium
CAGGGGCTGGGTGAAAAAGCGGATATAAAGCATGAACGCGACGATCACGCCGAAGGAAATCGTGCCGCTGAGGGCCAGCGCCGCGCCGACCACGCAGACCGCGACGTAGCCGAAGTTGCCGATGAAACTCATGAGCGGCATCATCAGGCCCGACAGGAACTGCGATTTCCAGCCGCTTTCATAGAGTGCGCCGTTGATCTGTTCAAAGGTCTTTGCGGCGGCCTTTCCGCCGTTGTAGGCTTTGACGACATTGTGCCCCGAATAGATTTCTTCGATAAAACCGTTCACGTCGCCCAGGCCCTGCTGCTGCGCCGTGAAATGCTTTTGCGATTTTTTCATGATAACCATCATCAGGACAAAGCCGATCAGGCTGGAACCGATGGCCACGAGCGCGAGGATCCAGCTGTTGTAGAACATGGCGATCAGCGCACCGACGAACATGGTGACGGCGCGCACCAGATTGTCCAGGCTTTGGTTGAGGGTCTGGCCGATGGCGTCCACGTCGTTCGTCACACGGCTGATCACGTCGCCGTAGCTGGTGCCGTCAAAATATTTCAGCGGCAGTTTATTGACCTTGCGCGAGATATCGCCCCGCATTTTCTGCGAGATACGCGCGGTCACCGTCGCCATGATATAGTTCTCCGCAAGGCTGAAAATACCCGACGAGGCGTAGAAGAACACCAGCAGCATACCGATATTGAATACGGCCGTAAAATCAATCGCGCCGAGGACGGGCACGCCGTCGACCAGGGCAGGCAGGCCCTTGGCGATCTCGTTGGTCATGTCGCCGAGCTTGCCCGGGCCGATGATTTGCAGGGCTGTGCCCAGAGCCGCGGTCACGAGAGCGATGATGATAATGGGCAGGTACCGCCTGCAATAGGCGATCAGCTTGCGCCAGGTGCCCTTGAAGTCTTTGGCCTTTTCCGTTGGACGGCCCATGCCTTGCGGGCCGCCGCCCATTGGGCCTCTGCCGCCCATTCTTCCCTGTTTTTCACTCATATGGCCAGTTCCTCCTCGCTCAATTGCGACATGGCGATCTCCCGATAGACGGCGCAGGTTTCGAGCAGTTCACTATGCCTGCCCCGGCCCACGATCTTGCCCTCGTCCAATACGATGATTTGATCCGCGTCGATGATCGTACCGATGCGCTGCGCGACGATCAGGCTGGTGACGCCCGCCGTTTCTTTTTTGAGCGCGCTGCGCAGGACGCGGTCGGTTTTGTAGTCGAGCGCGGAGAAGGAGTCGTCGAAGATATAGATCTCCGGCTTGCGGCAGACCGCGCGGGCGATGGCCAGCCGCTGTTTTTGCCCGCCCGAGATGTTCGCGCCGCCTTGCGCGATGGGCGCCTCGTAACCGCCGTCCATGTTCTCCACAAAGTCCGCGCCCTGCGCGATTTGCACGGCTTGTTTTACCTCGTCCGGACTGTAGTCCGCGCCGCTGCCATTGTCTCCGTAGGCGACGTTGGATTCCACGGTGCCCTTAAACAGCACGGCCTGCTGCGGCACATAGCCGATTTTGTTCATCAGCGTTTCCAGCTCGTAGTCTTTCACATTGACGCCGCCCACCAGGATCTCGCCCCGCGTGGCGTCAAAGAAACGCGGGACCAAATTGATCAGCGTGGATTTGCCGCTGCCCGTGGAGCCGATGAAGGCGACGGTTTGACCCTGTTTCGCGGTAAAGCTGATATTTTCGAGCACCGCCTCCGCCGCGTCGGGGTATTGGAAACACACGTTTTTGAAGGTGACCTCGCCTTCGTGGCCGGGCAGGCCCTGCTTTTTTGTCCCGCCCAAAATGCTCGGCTCGGTGCCTAACACCTCGTTGATGCGCTTGGCCGAAACGCTGGCGCGGGGCCACATGATGAAGATTATGACCAGCATCATAAAGGACATGACGACCTGCATGGCATAGCCGGAGAACACGACCATATTGGAGAAGATGGGCAGCTTATCTGCCACGCCCGCCGCATTGATCAGGAACGCGCCGATCCAGTAGATCGCGAGCGTAAGGCCGCTCATCATCACCGGCATCACCGGCATCATAATGGCCATCGCGCGGTTGGTATAAAGCTGTGTGCCGGTGAGCTCCGTGTTGGCCGTTTCGAACTTCGCCTCCTGATAGGCCTCGGCGTTGTAGGCGCGGACCACGCGCACGCCCGTAAGATTCTCCCTTGTGACGCGGGTGATGTTGTCGGTGAGCGTTTGCATTTTCTTGAATTTGGGGATCACGAAGATCATAAGCAGCGTGACCATAAGCAGCACGATCAGCACGGCTACGCCTGTGACAACGGACCATTCAAAGCCCTTGCCCGCGATTTTGGTGATGGCCCACACCGCCATAATGGGCGCCTTGATCACCAGCTGCAGGGCCATCGTGATCAGCATTTGCACCTGCGTGATGTCGTTGGTCGAGCGCGTGATCAGGCTGGAGGTGGAAAAGCGGTTGATCTCCTCCATGGAGAAGGACTCGACCTTGCCAAAGAGTTTGCTGCGAATCCGCTGTGAGAACGACGCGCCGATCTTCGCCGCGAAATAGCCGACGATGATCGCGGCGACCAGGCTGCCCAACGCGCAGAGCAGCATAAACCCGCCCGCGATCCAGATGTCGCGGACCGCACTGCCGGCCGTCTTGGTCAGCGTGGTGATCTCGGCCATAAAGTCGAACAACTTGAGGTCCAACCAAACCTGCGCGACAATGAAAACCAGGCTGACGCCCGCCGCCAGCCATTCTTTTTTCTTGAGATACTTGAGGATTTTGAACATAGATAAAACCTTTCAACCATATTGTCTAACACTGTTATATAATAACCATGCTATAGAATAATGTCAAGAGATTCTAATGTGAAATTCCTGTGTCGGAGATTGCGGGTCGGAGATTGCGGATCAGGTCCGCAATGACGGAAAAAGTTAAATCTGTTTTTAATTTATAACAATTGATTTTCGATGTTTCTGCGCCAGCTTTCGGGGGTGGCATGGATGACGCGGCCGACAAAGCAGGAGCGAATAAATTGCAGGGAGGCGTTGCGGCGGACGGCCATTTTGTAGTTGCCGTATTGGGGCAGGCGCAGTTCGTCGGGGGTGAGGCGGATCACCTCGCGCTTGAAGGCGATGGCCTCCAGGGCACGGTTGAGTTGTTTGGTAAAGAGGGGGACGTCGCCGTCAAATTGATAGAGGAAGGTCGCGGCCGATTCGCCCTCCGCGACGTCGAATTCCACCGCCGCCGTGCGGCCGTTGCGGCCCGGCCCGATGAGCCAAAGCTGCTGCCCCAACCCCACGCAGATCTCGGCGGGGTCGCAGATCTCGTTGAACACTTCAAAGCTCTCTCCGGCGCGGCTTTCGGCGAGTTTAGCTCGCAGAGCGTCCGCGAAGGTTGGCGCGATTGCCGCCAACTGCCCCAGCGGGGCCGCCGCGCCCTCCGGCAGAAGTTTGGCCAAGGCTGACGCTTGCGCGGGCGTCAACGCGGGGTCGATGGCCTTGACCATGTCAATCGTCTTTTCGCGCAACTTTTTGAGTTGTTCCGCGATGCAGCGCGCCATCGGCGTCGTGTCGTAGCCCAGGCGGATCAGGTGATACGTTTCGCCCGTGTCCAGCGACAGGGTCAACTGCCAGTCCGATTGGTCCATCCCGCTCAAAAAGCAAAGCGGAATGCGCCGCGCGTTTTCGTCGGGCGGCAGAATGCACACGCAGTTTTCAAAGACTTGAATGACGGCACGGCCGGAGATTGCGGTGCTGAGATTGCGGGTCAAGCCCGCAATGACGTTCGTGTTTTCCTCAATGCGATACTCGCCCACTGTCTCCAGCAGGGGCGCGCCCTCGGCAAAGAGCGCTTTCAATACCTTTTTGTTATAGGCCTGGTAAAGCTTTTGATAGAAGGGTTCGCCCGCAAGGCCCAGCCGCGAGACCGTCACGGGCCCATCGTCGGTTTGGATATGCGCCGCCCAGTCAGCAAAGGCGATGGCGGTGATATCCGCGTAAGGAAAATCGGCCGTATCAAAAAGAGATACGGCTGTTAGGCCCTCTTCCCCCACGGTGAGAGTGACCTCGCCATTGATAACAGCGGATTCGATTGTTCCTCTGAATTCGTTTTCCATAAACTACCCTCCAACCACAAAAATGAGGGGTGTCCGCCACGGCGGGGATTTTCTTTTTTTACCGCGAAAAGCACGAAATGACACGAAATATTATTTGTGGGGTATGCCCCCCGCCGCAGCGGACTTTTGTGTTGTTTCGCATCATTCGCGGTTTTCGTTTTCTTTCCCGCGTGAGCGGTTATACCCGAAACCGGTTCCTGCAATTCATGCAAACGCAGTCCGATTTCTTCTTTCCGAACAGGCCGATTCCGTTTGCCGCCAACGCGAGGCCGCCGACAACGAAAAACAACGCCGCTCCGGCCTCGCCCGCGGTTACGCCGATCCCCATGAACACCAACAGCAGACCGACCGCGATCTTCCATACGGAAATTTTCCGGGATATTCCGGTCATCTTTGTATTGTTGCTCTTGCACTTCGGACATGACGCGCCGTCAAAGGGAGCCGCCGCAGTATCGGAAAACTGTGCCGGCGGCGCGGCCTGCCGCAAGCGAGACGCGATGTCCCCTAAATTTGGGTTTTGCGGGGGTTGGTTGGAAAACTGCGCCTGCGGCGCGGCCTGCCGTAAGTAAGACGTGATTTCCCCTAAATTCGGATTTTGCGGAGACAGGAAGGTGACTTTTTGCGTAAACCCGGTCGCCGTGATCAGCGCCAACTCCCCCGTTCCGACCACAGGCGCCTGTATGAAATGAATATGAGCGATTTCTTTGTTTTCAATCACAGCCGGAGAGCCGACTTTCGGTTCGAACTTGCAGGTTTCCTTTGTTACATATAAATCGCAGAGCAAGCCGGACAGGTTCAAGCTCTTGCTCTGAACAGTTTTGGGGCTGTTCCAACCGCAGTATTCACAATAACCGTCCGTCAACTTCGCGCAGCACTGCGCGCACACAGCGTCCACCATCTTCCCCTCCCTACAACTTCGTGCCGCAGCCGCCGCAGAACCGCGTGCCGGGCGCGTTCTCGAACCCGCAGCCGCCGCATTTTCCGCTGGGTGGAGCGGTCATGGGATTGCCGCAGTTGTTGCAGAAACGCACGGCCTGCGCGTTTTTCGCGCCGCAGCGGGCGCAAGTATTCAGGTCCATGGACGCGCCGCAATTGTTGCAGAACTTGCCCGTGCCCGCCGGCTTTCCGCAGGTGGGGCAGACGGTCGTCTTGCTCTCCAGCTCGCCCTGCCAGACGGTCGCGGCCTGCGCCTTTTCGTCGATATTGCGGCGCATGGCGTCGGCGCGGGCTTTGGCGACATAGATCTCCTGCCGCGGCGCGCAGCCCACGCAAAGGCCCTCGTCCTCGTTGTGGCAGGCGTCGCAGACGTATTTATAGCAGCTGTGGCAGCGGTGGAAATGCTGCTGCGCCTCGTTCTGCGCCCGCTCAAAGGCGCGCTCGTGCTCCTTCTGCCATTCGGGGCTGCGGCCCTCGAACCGCTCGGACAGGATGTTCGTGCCACGTTCAGCCTGGTAGCCGATGTTGCTCATTCTGCCGCCTAAAAGGCTGCCCGCCATGCCAAGACCCTGGCCCAAAAGGCGGCTGCCCTTTTTCTTTTTGTAGGTCTCCGACTCGATAAAGCTGCTCTTGTAGCCGTCGGAGCAGTTGTCGCAATAAAAGGTGAACTGAAAGCCCGCCTCCGTGGAGTTGTCCTGATAATTTCTTGTAAAGGCCTTTAACATTTTGTTTCTCTATCCTTTCTGCAATTCCGTCTTGATCTTCTTGTCGCAGGCG
>WRCT01000122.1 GCA_009783775.1 Clostridiales bacterium
ATCTTCCGACAGTTCCTTGGCCATGTGGGCGTCCACATAGGCCGCGTCCACGACCACGTCAATGACCGGATGGTCGCCGCCCGCGTTGAAGGAAATGTCGTCCAAAATATTCTCCATTACTGTATGCAGGCGGCGGGCGCCGATATTCTCCGTGCGCTCGTTGCCGCGAAAGGCCAGCGCGGCCACGCGGGCCAGCGCGTCGTCCGTAAAGGTCAGATTCACATTGTCGGCGGCCAGCAGCGCCGTATACTGTTTCGTCACGGCGTTCTTGGGCTGGGTGAGGATCTGATAAAAATCCTCCTGCGTGAGGTCGGAGAGTTTCACGCGAATCGGGAACCGGCCCTGGAGCTCGGGGATTAAGTCCGTCACCTTGGACACGTGGAACGCGCCCGCCGCGATAAAGAGCATGAAATCGGTCTTGACCGGCCCGTACTTCGTATTGACGGTCGAGCCCTCCACGATCGGCAGAATGTCGCGCTGCACGCCCTCGCGGGAGACGTCCGGCCCGTGCGTATGCGTGGCGCCGCAGATCTTGTCGATCTCGTCGATGAAGATAATACCCTGCTGCTCGGCGCTGGCCACCGCCTCGCGGTAGATCTCGTCCATGTCGACGCGCCGTTCGCTCTCCTGCTGGATCAAAATGCCGCGCGCCTGCGCCACGTCCACCTTGCGCTTTTTCTTCTTGCGCGGGATGATCCCGCCCAACATTTCATTCAGATTGATCTCCACGCCAATGCCGAACATGGGGTCCGCGCCGCGTTCCTCCACGTCGATCTCGACCTGCTCGTGTTCCAGCTCGCCCCGACGCAAGCGCTCGAGCAGCAACTGGCGCGAGGTTTTGCGCGTCTCTTCCTCTTCGGGCGAGGGCTTTTGCTCCTCTTGGTTCTGCGCGCCGCCCAAGAGCAGCTGCAGCGGGTTGGGCGCGGCCTGCGGGGCTTTCCTGGCATGGGGGGACAAGAGGTCCACCAGTTTCTGCTCGGCGGCGGTCGTGGCGATGAGCTTGACCTGTTCCATCTTCTGCGCCTTGCGCAGGCGGATCGCCTCCTCGACCAGGTCGCGGATCATGGACTCCACGTCGCGGCCGACGTAACCGACCTCGGTGAACTTGGTCGCCTCGACTTTGATAAACGGCGCGTCGACCAGCTTGGCCAGGCGGCGGGCGATCTCGGTCTTGCCCACGCCGGTCGGCCCGATCATGATGATGTTCTTGGGCGTGATCTCGTCCCGCAGCTCGGGCGAAAGGCGGCTGCGGCGGTAACGGTTGCGCAGGGCTACCGCGACCGCGCGCTTGGCGGCCTGCTGGCCGATGATATAGTGGTCGAGCGCGTCAACGATCTGTCTCGGTGTTTGCATTTTATGCTAATCTCCTCTATACTTCCTCTACGATGATGTTGTCGTTCGTGTATACGCAGATCTCGCTGGCGATACGCAGGGACTGCTCCGCGATCTCCCGCGCGGTGAGGGCGGGATTCTGCATAAAGGCTTTGGCCGCCGCCAATGCAAAGTTGCCGCCCGAGCCGATGGCCGCGATGCCGTCGTCCGGCGCGATCACCTCGCCCGTGCCCGAGAGCAGGTACATCTCTTCTTTGTTTGCCACGATCAGCATTGCCTCCAGTCGGCGCATGACCTTGTCTGAGCGCCACTCCTGCGCGAGCGAGACCGCCGCCCGCCCCAGCGAGCCGCTGTAGGTCTCCAGTTTTTGCTCGAACCGGTCGCAGAGCGTGAAGGCGTCCGCCACCGAGCCCGCAAAGCCCGCGACGACGCTGTCGTGGTAGAGGCGGCGCACCTTGGTGGCCGTGGCCTTGACGATGGTCGTCTGGCCCATGGTGACCTGACCGTCGCCCGCGACGGCGCAAGCGCCGTCTTTTTGAACGGCCAGAATGGTTGTTCCTTTTAGTTCCATAGGGTTACTCCTTTATTGGTCACACCATATCATAAAATGTCGTTGGAATCCTCTTTATTCATAAGAGTTTGCTTTTCTTTCACGATGTTCAATGCGCGCTCGGCCAGGGTCAGGTTGCGCTCGCGTTTGTTCTTTACGCGGCCGGACAGGGGTTCTAACAACCCGAAAGCGACATTCATCGGCTGAAAATCCAAACCGTTGCCCGAGCTGACATAGTGCGCCAGCGCGCCGATCGCCGTTTGGCGGGTGAAGTCCACGGGCGGCTGACCGCGAAGATACCGCGCCATAGCGAGCCCCGCGACCAGGCCGCTGGCGGCGGATTCCACGTACCCCTCGACGCCCGTAAGCTGTCCGGCAAAGTAAAGGCCCTGCCGCCCGCGCAGACTGTAGTCATGGTTCAAAAGCTGCGGCGAAGGCAGAAAGGTATTGCGGTGCATGACGCCGTAGCGGGCAAATTCGGCCTTTTCCAGCCCGGGGATCATCGAAAACACGCGCCGCTGCTCGGGGAAGGTCAGGTTCGTTTGAAAGCCGACGAGATTGTAGAGCGACCCCGGGGCATTGTCCCGCCGCAGCTGGACCACGGCAAAGGGGCGGCGGCCGTCTACCTCCAGCCCGACCGGTTTCAATGGCCCGAAAGCCAGGGTTTTTTCGCCGCGCTTTGCCAGCGTCTCCACAGGCAGGCAGCCCTCAAAGACGCGCGGGGTCTCAAACGCGGCAAGCGGCACGGTTTGCGCCTCGACCAGCGCCTGCCAAAAGGCGAAGTATTCCTCCCGCGTCATGGGGCAGTTGAGATAGTCCGCGCCGCGCCCGTAGCGGGACGCGGCAAAAACCTTGCTATGGTCCAGGCTCTCCGCCGTTACAATGGGCGCGGCGGCGTCATAAAAATGCAGGGCTTGGCCCAATTGTCTCTCGATGTCTTGGGCGAGCGGGCCGTCCGTCAGCGGGCCGGTGGCGATGATGGCGGGCGCCTCGGGCAGACAGGTTGCCTCGCCCTCTGCAATCTCAATGTTCTTATGCCCCCGTATGCGTCGTGTGACCAGGGCCGCAAACCCTTCGCGATCCACCGCCAGCGCGCCGCCGGCGGGTACGCGGGTCTCATCCGCGCAGGACAGTATCAGCGAGCCCAAGCGCCGCATTTCCTCTTTGAGCAGGCCCACGGCGTTCTCCAATCGGTCGGAGCGCAGGGAATTGGAACAGACCAGCTCGGCAAAATCATCGCTCTTGTGCGCGGGCGTGCGGCGGCGTGGTTTTTGCTCCGTCAGCGTCACCAAAAAGCCGCGCTCGGCCAGCTGCCAGGCGGCCTCGCAGCCCGCCAGGCCCGCGCCCACGACCAAAGTTTTATTCACTCTTTTCAGCCTTCTTTGCGGCACGCAGGATATGGCCGCAACCCTCGGCGGTGCAGCGGATAAAGCTGCCGTGCGGGCCGATCTTCTGCACCAGCTGTCCGCCGCAGTCGGGGCACTTTTGCGCCACGGGCTTATCCCAACTGACAAAATCGCAGTTCGGATAGGCCTCACAGCCGTAAAACGCCTTGCCGCGCTTGCTCTTTTTCTTGAGGATCTCCGCGCCGCACTTGGGGCAGGGCACGCCGATCTTCTCCACGATGGCCTTTGTGTTTCTGCACGCGGGATACCCGGGGCAGGCCAAAAACTTGCCGAAACGCCCGAACTTATACACCATCATCTCCCCGCATTTTTCGCAGGGAATGTCCGAGACCTCGTCCTCGATCTTGACCTTTTCGATCGTCTTTTTCGCCACCTCTACGGTTTGTTCGAACGGGCCATAGAACTCGCCGAGCAGAGCGGCCCATTTTGCCTGACCCTCCTCGACCCCGTCCAGCTTGTCCTCCATGTCCGCCGTGAACTGCACGTCCACGATGTTCTGGAAGTTTTGTTTCATAAGCTCGGTCACCACGACGCCCAGCTCGGTCGGCAGCAGCTGTTTTTTCTCGCGCTGGACATACCCGCGATCCAATACGGTCGAAATCGTGGTCGCGTAGGTCGAAGGGCGGCCGATCCCGTTTTCCTCCAGCGCCTTGACCAGCGTCGCCTCCGTATAACGCGGGGGCGGCTGTGTGAACCGCTGGTCCGCCGTGACGGCCAGGGCACAAAACACGTCGCCCTCCTGCATGGGCGGCAGCGCGATCTCGCTCTCCTGCTCGTCGTCGCGGCCCTCGGTATAGACCGCCGTAAAGCCGTCAAAGAGCGTGCGCACGCCGTTGGCGCGGAAGGCGCAGCCATTAGCGTCCAGCGTCACAACGTTCACCTGCTGCAGCGCGTCCACCATCTGGCTGGCCAGGAAACGGTCGTAAATCAGTTTGTAGAGCTTGAACTGATCGCCCGTCAGAAACTCCTTGATACTCTTGGGAACCAGCGACACGTCCGTGGGGCGGATCGCCTCGTGCGCGTCCTGCGCGCCACGCCGGCCCTTGTAGAAGTTCGGCTTTTCGGGCAGGTATTTCGCGCCGAAGGTCTCGGCAATATGGGCGCGCGCGCTGTCCAATGCCTCATTCGACACGCGCACGGAATCGGTACGGATATAGGTGACCAAACCCGTGGCGCCCTTGGTGCCGACGGAAATGCCCTCGTAAAGCTGCTGCGCGACCATCATGGTGCGCTTGGTCGTAAAGCCCAGCTTGCGCGCGGCCTCCTGCTGCAGGTTGGAAGTCGTAAACGGGGGCGCGGGGTGTTTTTTGCGCTCGGTGACTTTGATCTTGGTCACGGTAAAGGGGCTGTCCCCCACCTGCGCCAATATCTCGTCGGCCAGGGCCTTGTCCCCGACTTCCAGCTTTTTGCCGTCCCTGCCGTAGAACTTGGCCTCGAAGGGCTTGCGTTTCTCGCCGGCCGGCAGCTGGGCCGCGATGACCCAATACTCCTCGGGATCGAAGGCGTTGATCTCGTCCTCGCGGTCGCAGATCAAGCGCGTCGCCACGGACTGCACGCGGCCCGCCGACAGGCCCTTGCGCACCTTGGCCCAAAGGATCGGGCTGATCATATACCCCACCATGCGGTCGAGAATGCGGCGCGTCTGCTGCGCGTCCACGAGATTCATATCAATCTTGCGCACGTTTTTCAACGCGTTCTTCACCGCGTTTGCCGTGATCTCGTGGAACACGATCCGGTTTTTGCTGGCCGGATCCAGACCCAGGATATGCGCCAAATGCCAGGAGATGGCCTCGCCCTCGCGGTCAGGGTCGGTTGCGAGGTAGATCTTTTTGGCGGTCTTGGCCTCTTTGCGGATGTGTTCTAAGACCTCGCCCTTGCCGCGCAGGGTGATGTACTTGGGCGCAAAATCGTTGTTCACGTCCACGCCGAACTGGCTCTTGGGCAGGTCACGCACATGGCCGTTGCTGGCCAGCACCGTGAAATTTTTGCCCAGAAACTTCTTGATTGTCTTTGCTTTGGCAGGCGATTCTACGATCACCAATGAGTCAGCCATGTATTCCTCCTTGTAGTGTTGCGCGTTGCGTGTTGCGCGTTGAGCGATGGTAAAAACAGCTCCGCTGTTTTATTTCTTTGAAAACGCCGCAAGGCGTTTTTTCCTTCACTCCACTCTCAACTCTCCACACTCCACTCTTTCTATCCGTCCATGTCAATTATCGTTTTCAGCCCGTCGCAGACGTACGTCCTGCCGGGTTGCTGCTTAATTATTCCCAAAAACACCAGCCCTGTCAAGACGGAATTTAATTCGGCGATGGAAAGATTCAAACACGCGTACAATTCGTCAATATTCTTTTCGCCCGCAAGCAGGGCGCGATAGACCTTCTGCTCCGCCTCTTCCAGCGAGGAAAGCGGCACTCGGGCGGCAGCGTCCGCCAGGCTCACGCCGGGCACGTCTGACCCGAACTCGCAGAGAATGTCCGTCACAGAGAAGACCGGCTTGGCCTCACC
>WRCT01000123.1 GCA_009783775.1 Clostridiales bacterium
GTTGAGGAAGAAAGCTTGGGAAGAGGTGTTGTAAAGCTCGACCCAGTCGGGGTTATCGCAGCAATCCACGGGCAGGGAATATCTGTTCTTGGCCACGACCTCGTTGAACACGACGGGGCACTCGCCCACGGTTTGAGGGCCGACGCCGACGTTGTCCTCGCGGCCCAAGGCCTCTTGCAGCGTCGGGAAGATCTCGGTCGTGTTGGCCGCGCCCGGCGTGGGCACGTTGCAAAAGCCATAGCTGCCGTCCGCGCGGCGGGCATAGGAGATGTCGCGCTCTAATGTGGGGATCTCCAGCTCCTGGATGATATTGTTGCGGTCGTCCGCCAGCACCAGCATATCGCCGCCCTTGCTGAGGTTAAAGCCCAGGCAGATCGGGCCGCCAGGTTCGTAGACGTCCTTGGATTTGTTGGCGTAAAGGATCAGATAGCCGCCCGCTTTGATGACCACATCGGGCAGCAGGGACGCGGACCCGGGCTTGTTCGGGTTCTTTGTGAGCTGGTAGCAGCTCAGATTGATATCGCGGGAGGAGCCGTTGTACAGCTCGATCCAGTCCGGCTTGCCGTAGGTGCTGTCCAATAGCGACGCACCGTTGCTTGTGACCACCTCGTTGATGACCAGGCCGCCCGCCTCGCTTGATTCCAGCAGGAAACAGGCCGCGTGCAGGGGCAGCATGGCAAGGAGCAGGATCAGCGCGAGGATTGCATATGTTGGATTTCGTTTTCTCATACCAATATATAGTATCACAGATTCGTGCGTATGAAAAGTGGGAAGTGTTTGAATTTTTACTGTTTTATTTGGGACGCGGTGTAAAGCTGCTCAATTTCGCTGTCTGTGAGGTAACGCCACTGGCCCGGGCGGAGCGCCCCCAGGGTCAGCGGGCCGTAGGCTTCGCGTTTGAGACGCAGGGTTTTGTGTCCCACGGCCTCTATCATGCGGCGGATTTGGCGGTTGCGGCCCTCGCGGATCGTGATGGACAGGGCGGTGCCGCCCGACGGTGTGGGGCGCACGTTGCGGATTATCGCGGGCGCGGTCGGGCCGTCGTCCAGTTCTACGCCGTTGGTGAGTTTGTGCAGCTGCGAGGCGGTCAGCTTGCCCTCGCAGACGACATAATAGGTCTTGGTGATGCCGAAACGCGGGTGCATCATGCGATTGGCCAGCTCACCGTCGTTGGTGAGCAGCAACAGGCCCTCAGAATTTAGGTCAAGCCGTCCCACATTGTAGAGGCGTTCGGGCACGTCCTTGAAATAATCCTGCACCGTGCGCCGCCCCTCGGGGTCGGAGCTGGTACAGACCACGCCGCGCGGCTTATAGAGCAGGACGACGACGCGACGGGTTGCAGGCGCGAGGGGGTTGCCGTCGAAGAGTACCTGATCGCCCTCTTCCACCGTCATGCCCAAATGCGCCACGGTTCCGTTCACCGTGACGCGTCCGCCTAAAATCAATTGTTCGCAGGCGCGCCTCGAGGCCACCCCCGCGTCCGCCATATATTTCTGTAACCGCATAAGCCCCCCCGACCTTAAGTAATAAGGAACAAAGAATAAGTAATAAGTTATGTGGAAACAGCTAACGCTGTTTCTTTTATTGCATTCAAATAACCCATCTGATATGCGTCAGCACTCCGCCCTTATTCCTTATTACTTAACTCAGCCAATCTCCTATCAGCCGCTCCAAATAATACGAAAAGTCGTAGCGCTGCGCGCCCTCGTGCGTGATCAGCTCGGTCTGCAAAACGCAGACCTCGTTGACAAAGAGGTAGATCCGCCCCACCGTCTGCCCCGCGTACACCGGTGCGAGCACATTGTCCGCGCATTGGAGATCAAGGCGAATGACGTCTGTGCCGTCTTTCCTGATCGGATAAGTCAGCCGCTGCGCGGCGTAGACTTCCAGCGTCGTCTTTTCGCTGCCGAGCACGGTTATTGTGGCAATTGGGCCCGCAAAATCCACCAGTGTTTGCATCTCCACTTGGTCAAAGCCATAGCGCAGCAGATTTTTGGCGGAGCCCCACATATCCGAACTGGCCAGCACCGCGCCCACCAATTGCAGGTTACCTCTTTTGGCGGCAAAGGTCAAGCATTTTCCTGCGGCTTTTGTAAAACCCGTCTTGATTCCGTTCGCGCCCTCGTATTCCCAAAGGATCCGGTTCTTGTTTTTGAGGTTGCGCGTGTAGGCGCCCGTGGTCGTGGTGTGGTAGAGCGTGCCGACGATCTCCTTGAAGGATTCATTCTGCATGGCCGCCGCGCAAATCAGGGCCAGGTCATAGGCGGTGGTGTAGTGGTTGGGGTCGGGCAGGCCGTTGGGCGTGACGAAGTTGGTGTTTTGGCAGCCGAGGGCGGCCGCACGGGCGTTCATCAGCGCGGCGAAGTCCGGCAGGCTGCCGGAGATATGCATGGCTATGGCGACCGCTGCGTCGTTGCCCGAGAGCAGCATGAGCCCATAGAGCAGGTCGCGCAGGGAGAGGGTCTCCCCCGCCCGCAGGTACATCGAAGAGCCTTCTATGCCGATGGCCGCGTCGGGGATCCTCACCAGCGCGTCCGGATCGCCAAACTCCAAGGCCAGCAGGCAGGTCATGACCTTGGTCGTGCTGGCCATAGGGCGGCGCGCGTGGGCGTCCTTTTCGTAGAGCACGCGGCCCGTGGTGGCCTCGAGCAGGGCGGCCGCCTGCGAGGGGACTTCGGGGGCTGCAAAGCTCGCTGTCGGGGCAAGCAGCACGCACAGCGCGAGCGTTATGGCAAGGGCGCGTTTCACTCGCTTGCCTCCGGTTCGGATGGGAACTTCTTCGGTTTGGCCGATTTTAAGGTCTCGCCCAGTTGTTTGGCGATCGTGGGGATCATCTCGACCAGGCGGTCTAATGTGGTACCGCACTCGGCGGGCGTGACCTTCATCTGCCCGTCGTGCACCGCGATAAATGCCTTGGGCGTGACCGTGACGCCGGAGATCGCCGTGCCCGCAAAGGGCAGGTCCTGCCCCGCCCCCTGTTCTTTGGGCGCGGTCTTTTTCGTTTCGTACTCCCCGCCGCCGCAGAGAAAGCCGACGCTCACACGGGAGACGGGAAACACAAGCGTGTTGTTCGCGCTGTAGATGGGGTCGCCGACGATCGTGTTGACGTCGACAATGGTTTTGAGTTGGGACATCGTGGTGGAAATGATGGATTCAACGGGGTGCATGGGCTTGCCTCCAATACTTTATAATACTTTCTGTCAATCGTATTGTAACCCTGCTCTCCAAAATTATCCGAAATATCTCATGATTAAAGACGGGGCGCAGGGATAGGGACAACGGCAGGGACAGGACTTGGGCCGTGGTTTGGGACAGGACTTGCAGGCTGCCTAAAGCCCAGACGGTGGTCGCGGCGTCATCGGCGATGCCGAGAATATAGGTCAGGTGCAGTTGGTCGATGGTGATGTCGGGCACGATGGAAGGTTTTTTTGTTTTGGGTTTTGCGCACAACAAGGGGAAGGTCCTGCCGCGCCAGAACAGGGTGAAGTGAGGATCGGAGAAGAGGTGGAGTGTGAAGGTGAGAGGGATTTTGAGAAAGCCGAAGAGCCGGATTTGGGCGTGGATTCGGCCGCCGCGAAAGGAAAGCTCGGTCCAGATTCGCACACGAATGGGGAGCGAGGCGAGCAGAAGGAGAAAAAGAAGAATCCAAAGGGTGATCAGGGCGGGCAGCATGGGGTTAGTATTGCCAGTTCTTACGGTTTTTTTAACCGCGAATGACGCGAACGGACGCAAATATCGCTGCGGCGGGTGATTTTACCACGAATGACACGAATGTGCGCGAATATTTCGCTCACGCGGGTTTTTCTCTACCACGAAATACACGAAAAGGCACGAAAACGCTGCGGCGGGGACGCCTCCTTTTGAAAGGAGGTAGCGCGTAGCGCCGGAGGATTGACAAACCACGAAATACACAAACCACACAAACACAATACCGTCATTCTGAGCGCAGCGAAGAATCTTGCAGCAGATCAATTAGATCCTTCACTTCGCTCAGGATGACAGTTCTTGAGCTGCCGCAACATTCTGCTGTAGAGAGAGCCCATTGGCTTGTAGGGTTTCGGTTCGAGAGGCGGGTCGGCGTCAGCAAGCGGGTCGTCGTCGGAGGGTGGGGCATTTTCGGGAATGGGGAGATTGGTTTTGAAGAGCAAGCGACGGATTAAGGGCGCGAAGGCCGAGAAAAGGATGATAAAGGCGGTGATGATGGCGATGATTTGGGTGGAGTATTCCAGGGCCTGCATTTTTTCTCCGCCGATATTGAGGAAAGAAATCAGCAGGGCGGAGAAGACCGTGCCGATGGGGTGCGCAAAGGCCAGCAGGGCAACGGGGATTCCGGCAAAGCCCATTGGCGCAAGCTCGATTTTTATGCCGAAAAACGCTGCGCCGCTTTGATAATACAACGCGGCTGCTATGCCCGAGAGCGCGCCCGCGATGACCATAGATAAGGTGGAAATGCGTTTTGTATGGATACCCGCATATTGGGCGGCGTCTTTATTTAATCCGATGGCCTTCTGCTTATAGCCGAAAGTGGTTTTGGAAAGCAGAAACCAGATGAAAATGGCGAAAGCAAGCGCGATCAAAATGCCCGCGCCCAAGTATGGAGAGCCGAATAGGTTATCTAACCCCCACTTTGGAATAAGAGCGTTCGGATTGGCCATTTCAAGGCTGAAATTGGGGTTTCCGGGATAGTCCGCCGGATAGTAGTACCGCGGCAACATGGGTGGGATATTTGCGACAGCAACATTCACTGCGTACAGACCGATCCAGTTAAACAGGATACCGCTGATGACTTCGCTGACGTTGAAATAGGCCTTGAAGAAACCGGGAAAGAATCCCCAGGCCGCGCCGCCGAACGCGCCCGCCAAAATGCAGATATACCAAGGCATCTGAAATACCATACCACAGACCAGCGCGCAAAACGCGCCGACCGTGAACTGACCGCTCGCCCCGATATTGAACAGGCCCGCACGCATGGCCAAGCCGACGGAGAGGCCCGTCAAAATCAGCGGCGCGGCTTGGTAGAGTACCTTGCCGAAGGTCTCGCTGTCGGCCAGACCCGCTGTGAGCAGAATGCCAAAGGCGCGGACGGGTTCTTGCCCGCCAATCAAAAACATCACGCCCCAGCCGACCAGCAGGCTGACGGCGATAATCAATAGGGATGTGGCCCAGGCGGAGAGGCCATTTTTCAACTTTTCTTTCATCATCTTAATAGTTTGTCATAGAGATAGCCCTTGGGCTGGGGCCATTCGACCAGCGGCTCGCCTGTTTTATATGGGCCTCTGGGGAATGGGTTGTCATAGGGTTGGCCCGTGCGACGGCGTTTGGAGGTCAGGGGCAACAGAATCAGCACAACGATATAGGGCAGGATATTGTAAATCCATGAACCGAATTTAATTTTCGCAAAGCTCGGTAGGAAGGGAATCTGTACCGCATTTCCACCAATGACTTTTACGAGCGCGATGAGCAGGGCAAAGCCCAGGATGGGCAGGGGTTTGCGGCGGCCCATAAACATCACCGCAAGTGCAATAAAACCGTAGCCCGCGACAGAAAAGTAGAAAAAGCCACCCACTGCCAGCATAAGGGCAAAGCCGCCAATACCGGATAGAAATCCTGAGAGAAGCACTCCTGTCCAGCGGATTCGGGAGATGTTAATGCCTGCGGCCTTTGCCGCGCTTGGGTTTTCGCCGCAGGCGGTTA
>WRCT01000124.1 GCA_009783775.1 Clostridiales bacterium
GCAACAAAAAACCCTCCAATTTTGGCGGGGGGGTTTTTTCAATTAATAAAAGCCCACCTTTTCCCCCCCCCCCCCCCCACACACAACAACAAGAACACCGAGAACACCAACTACTATTATTACTACTACTCCCATGGCATATGAGTGATGAGGAATGAGGGATGAGGAGTGAAGGAAAAAACTGCTGAGGATGTTTGGATATAGAACAGCCAATGACATGGCAGCTTGAACTTTTGGCCCCCCGCAGGGGGCCAAGGGAACCACGGCGACAAGGGACCACAGCAACGAAATGTAACTGGTAGAATCTGGTTGGGCAATTAAACTTGCAATTCGCAGACGGCCTTTTCCGCCGCCTTCAAGTCTTGACAAAAGCCTTATACGTATGTTATTCTGTTCTCATCGCTATTCTTTTGAAAAAATAACGGTGGGTTTTTTGTGAAAGATAACGCTGCAAAACACAATCAACGGGCGAGGCTCTTCCTTATTATTACGGGGGGGCTGTTGCTCGTTTGCTTTGTGCTGGCGCTGGCCGTGGGGCGGTTTCCCGTGCCGCCGGCGCAGGTGCTGCGGATTTTGGGGTCGCGGCTGATTCCGCTGTCCCCCTCCTGGACGGACACCATGGAGACCGTGGTGCTAAACATTCGCTTGCCGCGCGTGCTGCTGGCCTGTTTGGTCGGCGGCGGGCTGGCGGCGGCGGGCGCAGCCTATCAGGGCGTGTTTTCCAACCCCTTGGCCTCGCCCGATATTCTGGGCGCGTCCTCCGGCGCGTCCTTCGGCGCGGCGCTGGCGCTGCTGCTGCGGCTGCCCGGGCAGTGGGTGACGCTGCTGGCCTTTGCCGCGTCCCTGCTGGCGGTGGCCTTGAGCTATACCGTGGGCGGACGGGCGAGCGGGCGGCTGGTGATCAATTTGATTTTGGCGGGCATGATGGTGGGCGCGCTGTTCACCGCGGGCACCTCGCTGGCCAAGCTGGCGGCGGACCCGACCGATCAGCTGCCCGCTATTACCTACTGGCTGATGGGCAGCCTAGCGGCGGCGAATATGCGCCACGTGTTCTTTATGCTGCCCGCCCTGCTGCTGGGGCTTGTGCCGCTGCTGCTGCTGCGCTGGCGGCTGAACCTGCTGACCGTGGGCGACGAAAGCGCGCGCGCGATGGGCGTGAATACGTCCGCACTGCGGCTGGTCTCCGTGCTTTGCGGCACATTGATTACGGCGGCGGCCGTCTCGGTCTCCGGCACAATCGGTTATGTGGGCCTGATCGTGCCCCATCTCTGCCGCAGTTTCACGGGGGACGACTACCGCAAGCTGCTGCCCGCGTCGCTGGTGGGCGGCGCGCTCTTTTTGCTGGTGGTGGACAGCCTGGCCCGCACGGTCTTTACCGTGGAGGTTCCGCTGGGCATTCTGACCGCGCTGGTCGGCCTGCCGTTTTTCTTCTGGCTCCTGATGCGAAAGGAGGCCAGAACATGAATCTGTCGGTACAGAATCTGCGTTTTGCCTATGGCGAGAGAACCGTGCTGCGGGAGATTGGCTTTGCAGCGCAGGCCGGTGAGGTCTGGGCCGTACTGGGTGAAAACGGAGCGGGCAAGAGCACGCTGTTTCGCTGTATTCTGGGTTTGCTGCGGCCCGACGCGGGCAAGGTGCTGCTGGACGGGCTGGATACCGCCGCCCTGCCGCGCAGGCAGCTGGCGCAAAAGATCGCCTATATCCCGCAGCGGCATGAGTTCGCCTTTTCCTATGCGGTGCGCGACGTGGTGCTGATGGGCACGGCGGGACAGGTGCGCCCGCTTGCTGTGCCGGGTGCGGCGGAGCAGGCGCGCGTCGAAGACGCCTTGCGCTTGCTGGGACTGGAGGGGCTGGCAAACCGCTGGTTCCCGCAGCTGAGCGGGGGCGAGCAGCAGCTGGTTTTGATCGCCCGCGCGCTGGCGCAGCAGGCACGTTTGCTGCTTTTGGACGAGCCCACCTCGAATCTGGACTTCGGCAACCAGGCGCGGGTGCTGTCCGCATTGCGGGATTTGGCGGGGCAGGGGTATACCGTGCTGTTTTCCTCGCACAATCCGCAGCACGCTTTGTCCTGGGCAGACCGCGTGCTGGCGCTGCATGAGGGACGAGTCGCCGCCGCGGGGGCAGCAAACGAGGTTATCACAGAGGAGCTGTTGACGCGGCTGTACGGGCTACGCTGTCGGCTGATAAACGATCATGGGGACGCTGTTGTTATAACGGAATCAAATAAAGGAGCTATTTCATTATGAAGAAAACTTTGTCGATTTTGCTGGCGGTGGTTTTGATTCTATCGCTGCTGGGCGCTTGCGCCAAGCCTGCCGCGCCGGAAACCGACCCCCGCGTATTTGTGGATTCCTGCGGGCGCGAGGTGGTTCTGCCCGCCGAGATCACGAGGATTGCGCCCTCGGGACTGGTCGCGCAGATGATTTTGACCTCGCTCGCGCCCGAGACACTGGTGGGGCTGTCCAACCCTGTGGGCGAAAGGCAGCTGACCTATCTGCCTGCGTTCTTTGCCGATCTGCCGGTGTTCGGCCAGTTTTACGGCAAAAACGCCGCGCTAAATCTGGAGGAACTGCTGGCAAGCGAGCCGCAGATCATCATCGACATGGGCGATTATAAGGCCTCGCAAAAAGAGGATATGGACGGTTTGCAGGCACAGACGGGTCTTCCCACCATTTTTATTGAGGCGACGCTCGGGTCTTTCTCCGACGCCTATCTTGAGTTGGGTGCGCTGCTGGGGTTGGAGGACGAGGCGGCTCTTCTGGCCTCCTATATCGCGAACGCCATGGACCTTGCGCATGGAATCAGCGCGCGCATTCCCGAAGGGGAACGCTTGTGCGTGATGTACGGCACGAGCGAGACGGGCTTGGCGGTCAATGCGAAAGGCTCGCTGCACGCGGAGGTGATCGAGCTGGTCGGCGCGGAAAACGCGGTGGAGGTGCCGCCGGGCGAGCTGTCCAGCAAGGGCGGCGGAAACGTCATCAACCTGGAAGAGTTTTTGCTGTTAGATCCCGATGTGATCCTGCTGGCGGAGGGCGCGATCGCCGCCGCGCTGCGGCAGGACCCGCTCTGGGCGCAATTGTCCGCGGTGCAAAACGACCGCGTGTATCAGATTCCCGAGGCGCCCTACGGCTGGCTGGCGAATCCGCCCTCCGTCAACCGCGTGCTGGGCATTTACTGGCTGGGAAATTTGCTTTATCCCGATTATTATGATGTGAATATCGTGGAGGAGATCAAGCTGTTTTACCGGCTGTTTTGGCACTATGAACTGACGGACGCGGAGGTCGCCGCCTTCCTGCGGTAAGGGGCGGACAAGCACAGTTTTTCGGGGCGAGAACACACGTTTTCGCCCCGATTTTTATATTTTTATGAAACATTTATGTATTATACAGCGGGTATTCAGGTGGATTATTCTGAATATGCATGGGCCATATACTGTGGATAACTGTGTCGCGAAAGCAAAATGTGGGCCGCAATTGTGGATAACTCTGTGGACGACGTGGATATATATGCGTTTATGCAGCTTTTCGATGGGGTATGAATATACAATTTAGACACATTTATCAATCCCAAATGCGATAGGCCATTAGAAAATGTTGCTGCCAGTAGTTGCTGGGGTTGACGGTCGTGGTGCGCACCTTTCCGACGGATGCGGACGCGTCGATCATCTTGCCGCTGCCCAGATAAATGCCGACATGGCCTTCGTTTTCCGTTTCGCCGGTGAATACCAGAATATCGCCTCGCTTTAGGCTGCTCATGGAGGTGATCTTTTTATACTTCGTGCATTTGCGCCACTGGATCGAGGTCATATAACTGTGCGAAACCCCAGCCTGGCCCAGCGCCCAATGGACAAAGCCGCTGCAGTCAAAGGTATTGGGCCCCTTGGCGCCGCGCACATAGTTGCTGCCCGATTTGGATTGCGCCGCCTCGATCAGCTTGTCCACGCCCGTCTTTTTCGGGGCAGGCGTGCTGCGCGAACCCGAACCGGAACCGCCCGAGCCGGAACCTGAGCCGGAGCCGGATGTGCCCTTGGGGGGCGCGCTTGCTTTTTTGGCGGAGTCGGAAAAGAGCCTGTCCTGCGTTTTGCCGCCCACCGCGCCGTCCTGCGAGAGGCTGTTGCGCTTTTGAAAACTCTTGATCGCCGTTTCGGTTTTTTCGCCAAAGTAGCCGGTGACCTGCGAGGAGGACAGATAGTTCAGCTCCTGCAATCTTTTCTGCACTCTGCGCACCTCGGACCCGCTCATGCCCAAACGAATGGCGTACTTGACAGCCTTGGAACTGTTTAAGCGGTCCATGGTGGCCGGACCCAAATACCCGTCCCGCACCAGGTCGTTGGCGTCCTGAAAGTTCTTGATCGCGCTTACGGTCTCCGCGTCCATCTTGCCCTTTGCGTCATAGGTTTGGGGCAGATAACCCAGGGCAATCAGCTTTTCCTGATACTTTTGGATGGTGCTGTTGGAGTCGCCCTTTTGATAGGCGATGGCGACCACGGCGTCGTCATAGAGCTTGATCTCCGTCTCTCTTGTCACCTTGCCGTTGACCGGCAGACGGTTTTTCTTTTGAAATTCTTTGAGCGCCGCCTCGGTCTTTTCGCCGAAATTTTTGGTGACGTACTCGCGCGGCAGATAACCCAGCTGATACAGCCGCTGCTGCACGGCCTCCACGTCATGGCCCGCGTCGCCCATTTGCATGACATAGGGCACGGCGTCGGGGCTCATCAGCGCGTTATAGACCGCCACGTCGATCTCGCCGTTGACCGTCAGGCCGTTGTGCGCCTGGAAGGCACGGATCGCGTCATAGGTGAGCGGGCCGTAGAAACTGGTGGGCTGGTCGGAGTCCATATAGGACAGCGCCATCAACCGCGCCTGGATCGCCAGCACCGCGTCGGCCTCCATGCCGCGCTGCAAGACCAGCCCGCCGACGGGGTGGTCTTCTCCCTCCTGCGCGGGATCTTTGGTCGGGGGGTCGTCTTTCTCCCCCACCACTTCCTGCGCGGGCGCGAGCGTGGGTTCGGGCGCCTGTATATCAACCGGCACGGTCGGTTTTCCCGAGAGCGCGAGCAAAAGAACCAGCCCGACAACAATCACTGCGCAGCTGCAAACAATCGCAAAGCGCGTTCCGGGCTTGGCGCGAGAAAACCAACGCACAACGGCGACAAGCCCCATCACGGGCGCCATGACCAAGGCCTTGGCCAGCCGCAGGATAAAGGGCGGTTTTTTCTTTCTTTTCTTTTGCGGAGGGATCTGCCGCTCCATTGTTTTTTTCTCCATAAACTACTATGAGGTATAGCAGGCAAGCGCGCCCGCCAGTTCGCCGCGCAGCTGCCCGACCCGCGTATCGGGTGAAAGCAGGGTGGCGTGTTTTAGATGCACGAGCAAGAACCGCCGCACGGAGATCCAGGGCGCGTTCAATGTTACGCGCATATGCTCGCCCTCTTCCCTGACCTCGCAAGCCGCGCCGAAGGCCGCGTACAGTTCGCCCGCCAAGTGCCGCGCGCAGAGGATCTCATGCGTCTCGGCCTCGTCCTGGCGGTAGATGTGGCGCATGACATAGTCCCGCGCGTCAAGCCCGTTTTCGCAGCCGGCCAGCTCCGTGATATTTCGCACGGGGACAAGGGTCTGCGCCACTTCGCTCATCGCCTCGCAGGGATAGTGCAGGAGCTTGCCGTAGCCCGAGATGGACACGAGC
>WRCT01000125.1 GCA_009783775.1 Clostridiales bacterium
CGAGGTCAAGGAGGTCAAACCCTCCAGCGCGCTCATCTCCAGCCCGCTGCTCTCCAAAACCGAGCATGATATGCGCGGCCTGCTGCCGGACCTGCTGCAGCTGACCGTCGCGGAAAAAAACTGCTATATCCTGGCGGACGAAATCCAGGCCTTGCGCCGCCGTGTCAACGCGCTGGAATACATGGTGATTCCGGCTCAGCTAAAAAGCATTCAAATGATCAAAATGAAACTTGCCGACCGCGAGCGCGAAAGCATTACCCGCCTCATCAAAGTCAACAACGCGCAGTAGGGAAACTGTCATTGGAACCCCTGATTAAATCGTTCGCCGGGTAGATTGGTCATCAGAATGGTCCCAACATAGGAGCTTTTGGCAGGCCGGCTATTCCACCTCACGATTTAATCAGTGGGCCCCATTCTGAGCGCAGCGAAGAATCCATATAATATTGGGGATTTACAAATCAAATAATAACGGTTATACTAGTTTGCAATACGACAAAACGATGATCGGGACAAGCGCGCCGATACCGACTTTTGGGCACCTCTAAAAACTCTGGGCGTACATCTTTACCGCGCCCTTGGCCGCACTTCTTTGGCAAAAAGCCTCGGAATAGGCTGCGGCTATCCCTGCGTTTTTTGCCTGTGAATTGCGACCAAGTTCACGGCAAATCTGCACACCGATAGTTTTCAGAGATACCCTCCAGCGAGCCGCGTCCGGTGCAAGGCGGCAAAGACGGCCGGCAGCGTATCCCCCGAGAGTGATGAAGTGAACCGCAGGAGCGAACTGTGTTCGCCCGCCGCGTAGGGGCGATTATCAATCGCCCGCGTAAGTAGCTCCATCCGTTCCCCGCGTTAAGGGCATTAAGAGGGCAGTCAATACATTTTGATTGCCAAGCCGGGTGGTACCGCGGAGCAACAACTTCGTCCCTGTTTCAGAGGACGGAGTTTTTTGTTTCTGCCCACTGCCCACTGAATACTGACCACTGGAGGATAATCATGTACCAAAAAGTCCCCACAGATCTGCGTTTCGCGGAGCGAGAGCTTTCTACCCTCGCCTTTTGGCGCGAGCAGAACATCTTTGAAAAATGCACGGAGAGAGGCCGGGGCAAAGAGCCCTTTACCTTCTATGACGGCCCGCCCACGGCCAACGGCAAGCCCCACATCGGCCACGTCCTCACGCGCAGCATAAAGGACGTGATCCCTCGCTACCACGCCATGAAAGGCCGCGATGTGCTGCGCAAGGCCGGCTGGGACACGCACGGTCTGCCCGTCGAGTTGGAAGTCGAAAAGGAGCTGGGGCTCAACGGCAAGGAGCAGATAGAGGCATACGGCGTGGAGCCCTTCATCAAAAAATGCAAGGAATCCGTCTGGAAATACAAGGCCGAGTGGGAGGAGATGAGCGAGCGCGTCGGGTTCTTCGCCGATATGAACGACCCCTACGTCACCTATCACGACGCCTACATCGAGTCCGTCTGGTGGTCCATCAAGACGATCCACGAGAAAGGCCTGCTCTACAAGGGACACAAGACCGTGCCCTACTGCCCACGCTGCGGCACTGCGCTCTCCAGCCATGAGGTCGCGCAGGGTTACAAGGACGTGACCGACACCTCCGCCACCGCGAAGTTTTATTTGGCCGACGGCAGCGGCGCGGCAATCCTCGCCTGGACGACCACGCCCTGGACCCTGCCCAGCAATGTTGCCCTCTGCGTCAATGCGAAAAAAACCTATTGCCGCGTCAGGGTAGGGCGGGGGCTTGCTCCCGCTGCGGACGAAGTCTACATTCTCGCCGAGGCGTTGGTCCCTTCCGTATTGGGCGAGGGCGCTGAGGTTCTGGAAACCTTCAAAGGCTCTGACCTGGTCGGCACACGCTATCTGCCGCTCTTTGACCTGCCCGTCCGGCTCGGCGGCAAAGAGGCCTACCGCGTAATCTCGGACGACTATGTCTCGCTCGAAGACGGCACGGGCGTGGTGCATATCGCGCCCGCGTTCGGCGAGGACGACAACCGCTTGGGCAAGAAGTGGGCGCTGCCCTTTGTGCAGCTGGTGGACGCGACGGGTTGTCTCTGCGGCGGCACGCCCTGGGACGGCGACTTTGTCAAGGAGGCCGATCCCAAGATTCTGCAGGCGTTGGCCGATTCAAACAAGCTCTTCTCCACAAACGCATTCGACCACAGCTATCCGTTCTGCTGGCGCTGTGACACGCCGCTGCTCTATTACGCGCGCGAAAGCTGGTTCATTCAAATGACGGCCGTCCGCGATAAACTGATCGCCTTCAACCGCGCTGTGCACTGGATTCCCGACACGATCAAAGAGGGCCGCATGGGAAACTTTTTGGAAAACGTCATCGACTGGGGCGTCAGCCGTGAGCGCTACTGGGGCACGCCGCTGCCCGTCTGGGTCTGCCCCTGCGGCAAGATCCATGTCATCGGCAGCCGCGCCGAGCTCGAATCCCTGTCGGACGACTGTCCGCCCGACCTCGAGCTGCACAAGCCTTATATCGACCAGGTCACGGTGCGCTGCCCTGACTGCGGTCAGACCATGAAACGCGAGCCCTCGGTCATCGACTGCTGGTTTGACAGCGGCTCCATGCCGTTTGCGCAATGGCACTTCCCGTTCGAGAACCAAGACATCTTCGCGCGCCGTTACCCCGCCAACTTTATCTCCGAGGCGCTGGACCAAACGCGCGGCTGGTTTTACACGCTGCTGGCCATCGCCACCTGCCTGTTCGACGAGACGCCGTTCGATAACTGCATCGTCATGGGCCATGTCTGCGATATGAACGGCAAGAAAATGTCCAAACACCTGGGCAATGTCGTCAATCCCTGGGACGTACTCAACGTGCAGGGCGCGGACGCGGTGCGTTGGTATTTCTTCACCGGCTCCATGCCCTGGCTGCCCTCGCGTTTCTCGCCCGAGGCCGTCTCCGAGTACCAGCGCAAGTTCATGGGCACGCTCTGGAACACCTATGCCTTCTATATCCTTTACGCGGACATCGACGGCTTTGACCCGACCAAACACGCCCTGCGCCCCGAGAACCTCTCCGTCATGGACCGCTGGATCTTAAGCCGCTTAAACACCTTGATCAAGACCGTGGACGAGGATCTGGAAAAATTGCGTATCACCGAGGCGGGCCGCGCGCTGCAGAACTTTGTGGACGAGCTGTCCAACTGGTATGTGCGCCGCGGCCGCGGCCGCTACTGGGGCGCGGATATGACGCCCGATAAAGAGGCCGCCTTTATGACGCTCTATACCGTGCTGCATTCGCTCACCCTGTTGGCCGCGCCGTTCGTACCCTTCATCACCGAACAGATGTATCAGAACATGGTCCGCACGACGGACGAGGCCGCGCCGATCAGCGTGCACCTCTGCGACTTTCCTGTGGCAGACAGCAGCTTTATCGACCCCGCGCTGGAGGAGAATATGGGCCGCGTGCTGGAGATCGTTACTTTAGGCCGCAGTGCGCGCAACAACGCCGCGCTGAAGATCCGTCAGCCGCTCGCCTGTCTCTACGCCACGGGCGCGCCGCTGCCGGAGCAGTATCTGACCATCATCGCCGAGGAACTGAATGTCAAGCAAGTGACCTTTGTCACCGACGCCTCATCGTTCATCAGCTATCGCTGCAAGCCCCAGCTCAAGACCCTGGGCCCGCGCCACGGCAAGTTGCTGCCGCAGATCAACGCGACGCTGGCAGGGCAGGGCATAGGCGACGAAATCGTCCGCGCGCATTTGGCGGGTCAAAACTACATCCTCACATTAGGCGAAGAACAAGTAATCCTGTCCGCCGAAGACGTGCTGGTCTCCGCCGAACAAAAACAGGGCTTTGTCTCCGAAACGGACCGCGAGCTGACCGTGGTGCTGGACACCAACCTCACGCCTGAACTGGTGGAAGAGGGACTGGTGCGCGAGCTCACCTCCAAGCTGCAAACCATGCGCAAGGAGGCGGGCTTTGAAGTCAGCGACCGCATTCGCGTCGGCTACGCGGGCAACCCGCGAATCGCGCAAATCTTCGCCAAATACGGCGCGACCATCGCGGTCGACACCCTGGCCGAGGCCTGCGCGGAATCGCTGTCCGGCTATGAAAAAAGTTGGGACATCAATGGCGAGTGCGTCACACTGTCCGTAGAGAGGGTATCCATATGATCATGCTGGGGACATTGGTCAATTCCGCCGCCATTCTGGTCGGTGGGGCCTTGGGGCTGCTATTAAAGAAGGGAATCCCCGTACGCATTTCGGACGCGATCCATAAGGGTATCGCGATGGTCGTGATCGTGCTCGGGATCGGCGGCGCGCTGCAGGGCGAGAATATCCTAATCGCCATTCTCAGTATCGCGCTGGGCGTGGCGATCGGCACATTGCTGGATCTCGACAGGCGGGTCAATACGCTTGCCGAACAGATGGCCAAGTTGGTCAAAAACGAGAATGTCCAGGAGGGTTTTGTCGCTGCCACCCTGCTCTTTTGCACGGGCGCGATGGCCGTCACGGGCGCGATCTCGGACGGCATGACGGGCGACAGCACCATACTTTTCACGAAATCCCTGCTCGACGGCATCACCGCCATGCTCTTTGCCGCCACTTTAGGCGCGGGCACGCTGCTCTCCGCCCTGTCCGTGCTGGTCTATCAGGGCGCAATCACCCTGCTGGCCTACTTTGCCGGCCCTGTGCTCACGCCCGTGATGATCACCGAGATCGGCGCTGTGGGCTCCGTCCTGGTCATGGGTCTGGGCTTTACCATGCTCGGCGCGGTCAAGCTCAAGATCATGAACTATGTACCCGCCGTCTTTCTGCCGATCCTGTTCTGTCCGCTTTGGCAGCTGCTGTTGCGTTAAAAGTTCTTTGGGAATTCGATCCCTCTGTCCAGATCGCGCAAAAACGCGATGGTTTTCTTCGCGCCCGAAACCAGATTCCATTCGATGATTTCCTTATGATACTCCCCATCTTCAATGACCATGAGTTGGAGAGTGATTTTGCATATAAATTCACCGTAATTGACTCCGTCAAACCGCAGTGCACCGATGCGACCATACTGCATATCCGGCAGGATCGCGTTATGGTAAAGCCGTGTCGCCTCCTCGCGTGAAAGTGGAACTTCCTTCCATCCGCTATTTGGTTGCCTGTAGCTCACATAGCAAAAATATGCGCTGGCTTCATTGAAGTTGGCTTGAAACGCGCTGCGCGACAAAATGGCCTCCGGCGTGTTGAGCAGGCTCAATATCTGCTTGGCCGCTTGATCCTCTGTATTGATCCGGTACTCACGGTTTTTCGTTTTGCCGTCTATCTCATAACTTAACGTAAACCAGGTCGATCCAAAGTAATTCGAGCTTTTCTCTATCCTGCCCTTATCCGCGATAACCTCGCCATGCCATTCGCGCACCATGTCAATCTGCGCGGGCGACGCAAACACGGTCGCCTTCTCACGTCCGAACTGCACCGTTACGGCGCTGACCTGTTCGGTCTCCGGCCGCCAGCGCTCGATCCAAAAGACATCAAAATGCAGCGTGACCAGCAAAATCAACAGCACACCCGCGTAAATACAGAAACCCTTACAACTCTTCTTAAATACCCTTGTCGTCTTTTTGGACAGCATTTCAATGCCGAAATAGCCGATGGCGCTGCCAAGTATCAGACAGGAAAGGAAGGGAAATAATTGCCCCGCGCCGGCTTGCTCAAACACGACCTCCAGCATAA
>WRCT01000126.1 GCA_009783775.1 Clostridiales bacterium
GGCTGGAGGGCAGCGCGCTCATTGCCAATGATTTTGCCCATCTTTGCGCAAACGTCTCCCCCGCCGCTCTGGCGGCCTGCAAGGGATTTTCGAGCCTGTTATCTGTTATGCCTGAGTGCCGCGTGGCGGCCAAACACGCGGCGAGCGCCATGCACGATATCACCGAAGGCGGCGTGCTGGGCGCGGCCTGGGAGATCGCTTATCGGGAAGGACTGGGATTGGTCATTGACCTTAATGCCATTCCCGTCCGCGAAGAGACCCGCGCGCTCTGCGAGGCCGTGGGATTGGACCCGCTGCGCCTGATCGGCAGCGGCAGTTTGCTGCTGCTGACCGACGATCCCGAAACCATGCTGGGTGCGCTGCACGCGGCGGATATTCCGGCTGCCCAAATCGGATATGTGACGGAAAGCGGCTTTGCGGACGCGGACGGCAACGCGCTTGCACCGCCCGCCGCGGACGAATTGTATAAATTATTTTGAAAAACACTTGACAAACGAGAGTTTTGTCCCTATACTGACAATGTTTCAAGCAGAGGCGCCCGCTTCTCACCTGTCGATTTTTGTATCAGACACGGTTAAATAACAGGATTGCATTCGATTCGTGGGCGTTTTTGCGCCCACTATTTTATTATTGTAGGAGGTGCTTTTCCATCGCTACCAACGATCTGATGATCAACGAGCAGATAAGAGACCCCGAGGTGCGGCTTATCAGCGCTGCGGGCGAACAGCTTGGCGTCATGGCCATTCGGGACGCGCAGCGGCTTGCCGAGGAGCAGAATCTGGATCTGGTCAAAATCTCACCGAACGCGAACCCGCCCGTTTGCAAGCTCATGGACTACGGCAAATTCCGCTTTGACAGTATCAAGCGCGAGAAGGAGCAGCGGAAGAATCAGAAAATCGTCGAGATGAAAGAGATTCGCCTGTCCGCCACCATCGACACGCACGACATGGAAGTCAAGGCCAAGCACTGTATGAAGTTTCTGAAAAGCGGCGACAAGGTCAAGGTCTCGATCCGCTTTCGCGGACGGCAGATCACCAAGGGCAGCATCGGCGCGGAGGTTATGAATACCTTTTTCGAGATGTTGGACGGGCTTGCGGTCAAGGAAAAGCCGCCCAAGCAAGAGGGCAGAAATATGTTTATGATTCTGGCGCCGAGCGCGCCGAAAAACTAGAAGGGACGAAAGAACTATGCCAAAAATCAAGACACATCGCGGCGCGGCAAAAAGATTCAGCCTGACAGGTACGGGCAAGATCAAGCGCGGCAAGGCTTATAAAAGCCACATTCTGACCAAGAAGACCACCAAGCGTTTGCGCGGACTTCGCCAGGTCGGTTACATTTCGGAATGCGAAGCGCCCAAAATTCGCAAGCTGATTCCGTATAAGTGAGGAGGAACGATCATGGCCAGAATTAAAAGAGCAGTCAGCGCGGTGAAGAAACGCCGCAAGGTATTACGTCTCGCCAAGGGGTATTACGGCGCGAAGTCCAAGCTGTATCGGGCAGCCAACCAGCAGGTGATCCGTTCCATGGCCTTTGCCTATGTGGGACGCAAACTCAAAAAGCGTGATTTCCGCAAGTTGTGGATCACCCGTATCAACGCGGGCGCGCGGCTCAACGGCACGACCTACAGCCGCCTGATCAATGGCTTGAAGCTCGCGGGCGTGACGGTCAACCGCAAAGTGTTGGCGGATCTTGCCATCACCGATATGAACGCGTTTGCCAGCTTGTGCGAAACGGCGAAGAACGCCGTGTAGGCAAACTACAATGTACAAACTACAAACTACAATTGTTGATAAAACGCTCTTCGGAGCGTTTTTCATTTTGTTATTAAGACCTGTCTACTAACCGTCATTGCGGGCCCCGAGCCGCGATGTCTCTTGGGAGACTGGATTGCTTCGTCGTGCTGCCCTCTCACACACTAACCTATGTTCTCCTCGCAATGACGCAAGCTCATTTCCCGTCATTGGAACCCCTGATTAAATCGTTCGCCGGGTAGATTGGCTATCAGAATGGCCCCAACTTAGGAGCTTTTGGCAGGCTGGCTATTCCCCCCTCACGATTTAATCAGTGGGCCCCATTGCGGGGGCGGAGCCGAAGCGCCCACTGTGCGGGAAAAAGCAAGGCGGAAGCCCAGTGAGCCGCAAGCAGCGCGCACGCTGCGCCGATTGCGAACTGCGGGCAGGCCGGCACTGTCTTGATTGCCAGGAATAATGCCGAAGCAATCCAGTTCCCAAGCCTATTTTTGTTTCCTCACGCGCAGTTTTATTTTTGACTGCGACAACATCTATATACACAACGCGTGGCTTTTATTTCGTCCTGCAACGCCGCCGCTTATTCCATTCTCACCGGCTCCGCCGGTGGTTTCGACAGCCAATGGCATTGCAGAAATGGCGGTCAGTGGCCAAGTCTATCTTATTATTATCGTTTTAATATTTATTATTATTATTTTAACGGGACGTGTAAAGACTGTGCGGGGGAATTGTAAAGAATTTCGCTTTACAACATGGCAGGGTTATGGTAAAATAATTAAGCTATCGTACATCAATTTAGGAGGATTTGTTGAAATGAAAAGAATCTTATCTCTCGTTGTCGCGCTGGCAATGGTACTGGCGCTGGTTCCGGCGGTGACGTCGGCGGCGGACACAGACGTGACAATAGCGGCGTGGAGCGCCACCCATCATGGCGCGAACTCGGCTGTTTCTTCGTTTACGGCCACAAGCGGAGCATCCGGATTTGGATACAACACTATTTCGCTGAGCAGCGGCGGCAACTTCGCGATAGCGACGGCGAATGTCGCCGGTGTTGGCCCTGCCTCCGCGAACCAGGGCTCCAGCTGGTCCGCGTGGTCATCCGGCCTGTTCTGGAAGATGGAGCTGCGCACGCTGGGCTATCAGAACGTGAAGCTGAATTACCATGCCTACGGCACGGCGACCAGCCCGGCGTCCTGGGAAGCGAGATATTCCACGGACGGTTCAACTTGGCTGAGTTTCTCTCCCGCGAAAACGTACACGATCGACATTACGAACGTGGCCGCAGCCGCGACGCCCGTCACGATTGACCTGAGCGTATTGGATGACGCGCCGGGCGCGGTTTTTGTGGGTCTGTTCGCTACATCCGGCGGCAGCGGCAACAACAGGCTGTGCAATGTCAAGCTCGCCGGCGACGAGAAACCCACCGTCCCGGTGGTATTGTGGGAATACAGCATCAATTTCTACAAGGACAACTGGACCCTGCCCCCCACCATAAAAGACTGTGACAACGGGTATGCTACGCTTATCAGCGCCGAAGACCCGCGCTGGACGGACGATGACGGCGGCGGCGTCGGATCGAACGACTGGTGGCGCATCACCTTCAGCGGGCCTGCCGCAGGCTTAAACTGCCAGCTTGACGGCGCCTACGGCGATATGCTGGCGTTCGCGGACAACGGCACGGCGGCCGGCCGGTTCACGCTTACGCAGTCGTATCCGGCGGTCTATATCTTCAACGGTCAGCATGGCTTTACCGCTTATGTTTCTCAGGGCCCCGGTTCCACGACCGATACCGCCATGATGTTCACTGTGGTCGCCAGCAACGCCGGACCCTACGAGGTCGCCGGCGAGGACATCGGCTGGGCGCCCAAGGCGCTCACCCAGCTCGCCAGCGTCCCTGCCGAACTGGTGCCGGGCGGCGGAAACAATAAGGCGGGCGTCACGCGGACCGCGTGGTGCGGCTCTTTTGTGTACACGCCTGGTTTTTATTGGAATTACTTCAAAATCCTCAAGGCCGGCGCCTGGCTCCCGAGCGGCGACAACGCGCCGATCTATATACCAAATATCCTTAGTGGTGTCTGCGAACCTGAAAGAAGGATCCATTACGGCGACAGGGTAATCTCCACTCCGGCCTTCCCTGGAAACTGCGTGGCGTTCGGCGGTCAGGAGATCGCCACTTGTTCCCTCTGCAACGAACCCTGGGGCGACCCGAGCACAGTAATTCCTCCTGATCCCTCCAACCACGTGGGGCACGAGGAACAGACCGCGAACAACCGCGTGGAGGCCGATTATGACAGAGACGGCTATGAAGGCGATATCCACTGCTCGGCCTGCACGCTGTACTGGAAACAGGGCGCGGTGATTCCCAAGCTGGCAGCGGGCGATACCTACGGACGTATCACGGAGTTGACCGACTTGACGTCCGGTTATTACGTGGTCGTTGGCCAGCGCGCGGCAAGCAATTTCGGCCGTATGCCTTATACGACAACATTCAGCTCCGGCCGTATGGCTTACGAGCAGCATTACACCGCGCTGCCGGACACGATTGTCAACCCGCCGGCGACGGACGTTTATTTTCTGACGGTGACCGGCACGAGCTTGAACTTCCAAAACAGCGCGGGAACGTATTTGGTGACTGCGGCGAACGGACAGCTGAGCAACAGTGCCAACAGCGCGTACTCCTACAATGCTGAGGCAAACGTTTCCGGTATGTTCCGCATTGAAGCAACCGGCACGACTACTACCAACTATCTCGGTGTGAACAGCGGTTCCGACTTTTGGCGTCCCTATGCCATCTCCACTCTGTATGGCAGCACCGGCCACGTTCTGGCCCTGTATAAGGTTGTGATTGAGACCTGCGAGACCCACTCCTGGGGTGACTGGACGGAGGAACCACCGTCGACCTGCAAAACTTACGGCGAGGAAAAGCGTGTCTGCTCCGTGTGTTTTGACGAGGAGACGCGGCCGCTGACGACACTGGATCCGTCCAACCATACAGGAGAAGGCGTGGTAAAGGATACCGTTACCAATCCCTATGTCGCGCCGACGCTCACTTCTCCCGGCTTTACGGGCGATGACCTCTGTGCCGGTTGCGGCGCGAAGGTGGCGGACGGTGAGGTTATTCCGAAGCTGGAACCCAGCAAGACCTATCAGCTGACCGCCGCGATTACGCCGGGCGAGTATGTCATTGCGGCGGAGTACACGCAGATGGGCACGACAAACATGGTCGGCGCCATAAAGGCGGTGACCGCGCCCGCACCCGCGTGGGGACCGTTTGCGGAGTTGTCCGTGACCGGCGACACAGTATCTACCTCTGACGCCGGCGTTGTCTGGACTGTGACCGGAAACAATACCGCAGGTTACAGTTTCTACAGCGCTGTGACGGAAGGGTTCTTATATCTGCACCCCACATCCACTGCGGCGACCACGTCCACGCCGATCACCAACGGCACGGAAAACAAGATATTCACTTCCGTGCTGGTGAGCGGCACATCGTTTAAGCTGCACCCCACCGACTCCTCCACAAACCAGCTGGCGCTCAACTGGCAGCAAACCAGCGGCGTACGCACCGGCGGCACACGTATGTACACGGACAGGACGCAGGGCACCAGCGCCAACGGTATCTCCGTTGCCTTCCGTTTCTACAAGCTCGTTGATCCGAACTGCCTGCATGATGGCGGCACGACCCCCGCGCCCAAGAACAAGGCGGCAACCTGCACGGAACCGGGCTGGAAGGACGCGACGGTTTGCACCCTTTGCGGCGATCCGGTGGATGTCGGTGAAGAGTTGCCGGCGCTCGGCCACCAGCAGGCCACCGTCGGCGCCGTGCCGGCCAACTGCACAACGGCCGGCCGGACAGGCGGAACCGAAGAATGCACCCGCAGCGGCTGCGACAAGGGCGCAGGCTGGCAGGGCACAAATACCGTAATCAGTCCCC
>WRCT01000127.1 GCA_009783775.1 Clostridiales bacterium
CTCCATCATCTCCCGCGTACCCAAGTTTCTCATCGGGCTCTTCCAAGGGCTCATCGTCGGCACGCAGATTTGGCAGTTCTTCCTGGCCTTCGCCGTCATCGGCGCGCTGATCACCTTCGTGGTCTGCATCGACAAGGCTGTGCGCAAGATCCCCGTCCAGTACGCCAAGCGCGTCGTGGGCCGCAAGCTCTACGGCGGACAGAACACGCACTTGCCATTGAAGGCCAACGCGAACGGCGTGCTGCCGCTGATCTTCGCCATGACGATCATGCAGTTCCCGACGATGATCTTCCAGTTCTTTCCGGACAGCGCATTGGGCGCTTGGTATGAGACCTATATGAGCGCGAACGCGCAGATGCCGATCGTGTACTATGTCGTCTACTTCCTGCTCATCATCGGTTTCGCTTACTTCTACACCTCGATTACCTTTAATCCGGTGGAGATGAGCCAGAACCTGCAGCAGAACGGCGGCTTTATCCCCGGCATCCGGCCGGGCCGGCCCACGGGTGATTACCTGCGCAAGGTATCCAACCGTCTCACGCTGTTCGGCGCGCTGTTTTTGGCGATCATCGCCATCGTGCCGACGGTGATCTTAAACCAGATGCGCATTACAAGTATGTTCGGCGCGACCTCCGTATTGATTATGGTCAGCGTGGCGCTGGAGACGACGGCGACGCTCGAGTCTCAGATGTTAATGCGGCACTACAAAGGTTTCCTCAATTAGGGTTGAGCGTATGTTGAGACTGATTTTCTTCGGCCCGCCGGGCGCGGGAAAGGGCACACAGGCCGAACGCGTGGCAAAGGACAGGCGCATCGCGCATATCTCCACAGGCGATATGCTGCGCGCCGAGCTGCGGGGCGCGACCCCGCTGGGCCTGGCCGCCAAGGCCTATATGGACCGAGGCGAGCTGGTGCCGGACGATGTCATCATCGGCATGGTCAAAGAGCGGATCGCCAAGCCCGACTGCCAAAACGGTTACCTGTTTGACGGATTCCCCCGCACGGTGGCCCAGGCGGACGCTTTACTGGCCATCACGCCCATCGACCGCGTGATCAACATCGACGTGCCGTTTGAGCGGCTCGTGGCGCGGATTAGCGGCCGGAGAATGTGCGACAGCTGCGGCGCGGCCTACCATGTCTCCACGTATGACAAGGGCGATTGCCGCTGCGGCGGTCAGCTCTACCATCGGGACGACGACAGGCCCGAGACCGTAGAAAACCGCCTGCGCGTCTATGAACAGAGCACGGCCCCGCTCGTGGCCTACTTCGCCGACAAGGGCCTGCTGGCCACGGTCAACGGCGACGCACGGATAAACGAGGTCGAGGCCGAAATCGCGGGCATTCTGCCCGCATGATCACCGTCAAGTGTGCCGCAGCCCAAGCGAAAATGCGGGCGGCGGGGCGTGTGGTGGAGGAGACCTTGCAGTTGCTGGAACGGAATATCCGTACCGGCGTCAGCACCAAGGCCCTCAACGACCTGGCGGAGGATTTTATCCGAAGTAAGGGCGCGATCCCCAGTTTCTTGGGCTATCGGGGTTTTCCGGCCAGTCTGTGCGTCTCGGTCAATGAGCAGGTGGTGCACGGGATTCCCGACCGCTACCGCTTGCGGGACGGCGATATCGTCAGCTGCGATGTAGGCGCGATCTTTCAGTCATACCACGGCGATGCGGCGCGTACCTTTTTGGTGGGGCAGGTAGCCGAGGAGGCGCAAAAGCTGGTGCGGGTCACCCGCGAATGCTTTTTCAAGGGCCTAAAGTTCTGCCGGTCCGGCTATCGGGTGTCGGACATCTCGCTGGCGATTCAGCGTCACGCCGAAAGCCACGGCTACGGCGTGGTGCGGGCCTTAACCGGACACGGTATCGGCACGAGCCTGCACGAGGACCCCGAGGTACCGAACTTCTTCAGCCCAAAGGCGCGTATGCGCTTACAGCCGGGCATGACGCTGGCCATCGAGCCCATGATCAATATGGGCACCTGGCGGATCCGAAGGCTTGACGACGGCTGGACCGAGGTGACGGAGGACGGGTTACCCTCCGCGCATTACGAGAACACCGTATTGATCACGGAAGGCGAACCCGAGCTTCTCACGGGAGCGGAGGAGAGACCATGAGCGAGACGAGATTTGGGTTGGGCGACATTGTGCGCTCGCGGGCCGGACGGGACAAGGGCAGGACCTTTGTGATCGTCGAGACCCTCGAAGAACCCTGGGTGCGGGTTTGCGACGGCGACCTGCGAAAGCTGGAACGGCCCAAGCGCAAGAAGATCATGCACCTGATGGCCTGCCCGCATTTGCCCAAAATGTTGGAAGTAGCAGAGGGGGAACCCGTTTGCGACGCCGACATCCGCAAATACTTAAAGAAACTGGAGGTATAGTTTGTCCAAGCAAGATGTCATTGAACTGGAAGGCGTTGTCACCGATACCTTTCCCAACGCGATGTTTGAAGTCAAGCTCCAGAATGGGCGCAAGATATTGGCGACCATTTCGGGAAAACTGCGTATGAACTATATCCGCATTCTCACAGGCGACAAGGTGACCGTGGAGCTGTCCACCTATGACCTGACCCGCGGCCGCATCACCTGGAGAGCGAAAAACTAGCAACGAACCAATGTAGGGCGGGGGCTTGCTCCCGCCGCCGAAAACACGAAGGAGGCTAAACCCATGAAAGTCAGACCGTCCGTAAAACCGATTTGTGAAAAGTGCAAGATCATCAAGCGCAAAGGCCGCGTGATGGTGATTTGCGAGAACCCCAAGCACAAGCAAAAGCAGGGTTAATCTCTGCGCCTTGCGCGCGAAAACGACTCGCGGGGCGGCTGGTATGGCAACATACTTCCTGCGGGAGAACATACAAAGACAAACACACTAATGGAGGTAGAGAAACAGTATGGCACGTATTGCTGGCGTAGACCTTCCGAGGGACAAGCGAATTGAAGTCGGCTTGACCTATATCTTCGGAATCGGTCATAGTACCGCGGCCCGTATCATCGCCGCGACGGGCGTCGACCCCGACACCCGCGTGCGGGATATGAGCGAGAGCGATGTCACCAAATTAAGGGATTATATCGATCACAACGTCAAGGTCGAAGGCGACCTGCGGCGTGAAGTTTCGATGAACATCAAGCGGCTGATGGAAATCGGCTGCTACCGCGGTGTTCGTCACCGTAAGGGCCTGCCCGTCCGCGGACAGAGCACGAAGCAGAACGCCCGCACGCGCAAGGGTCCCAAGCGCACGCAGGGCGGCAGAAAGAAGTAAGGAGGAGCGAAGAGTATGGCAGCACCAAAAGGCAGGGTCAGAAAGGCCACCACGCGCAAACGCCGCGAGAGAAAGAACATCGCGGCCGGACAAGCGCATATCCGTTCCTCATTTAACAACACGCTCGTCACCATGACCGATATGCAGGGCAACGCGCTCGCTTGGTCCAGCGCGGGTTCGCTGGGTTTTCGCGGTTCGCGTAAGTCCACGCCGTTCGCGGCGCAGCAGGCGGCGGAAGTGGCCGCCAAAGCCGCGATGGAGCATGGTCTAAAGACGGTGGAAGTGTATGTGCGGGGGCCGGGCTCCGGCAGGGAAGCGGCGATCCGCGCCCTGCAAACGGCGGGCCTGGACGTGAACATGATCAAAGACGTCACGCCCATTCCCCACAACGGTTGCCGTCCGCCCAAGCGCAGACGTGTTTAAGGAGGAAAAGTAATGGCTAGATATACGGGTTCCGTTTGCAGACAATGCCGCAGAGAAGGCATGAAACTGTTTTTGAAGGGCGACCGCTGTTTCACCGAGAAGTGCGCGGTATCGCACCGCACCGCGCCGCCGGGCGTGCACGGACAGGGTAGAAAAAAACAGTCCGAGTACGGCATTCAGCTGCGCGAAAAGCAAAAGGTACGCAGAGCGTACGGTATTCTGGAGTCGCAGTTCCGCAAGTATTACAACCTGGCGGCCAATATGCGCGGCGTCACGGGCGAGAATATGCTCTCCCTGATCGAGCGTCGTTTGGACAACGTCGCCTATCGCTTAAACTTCGGCGAGTCCCGCCCCATGGCGCGGCAGATGGTCACACACGGCCACTTGCTGGTCAACGGCAAGAAGGTCGATATCGCCTCCTATCAGGTCAAGGAGGGAGACGTGGTCTCCATCCGCGAGAAGAGCCGCGAGGTTCCGTTCTTTAAGACCTTAAAGGAGCAGGGCGAAAAGCGCACCATTCCCGCCTGGCTGGAGCTGGACGCGCAGGTGCTTTCGGGCACGGTCAAGTCGCTGCCGACGCGTGAGGACATTGATCTGACGATCTCCGAGCACCTTATCGTTGAGTTCTACTCAAGGTAAGAAACGGACAGAACAATAATTGCAGGAGGGTATCACATGATTGAAATTGAAAGACCCAAACTCGAATGTGTCGAGCTGTCCGAACGCTATGGCAAATTCATTGTTGAGCCTTTAGAGCGGGGCTTTGGCACCACACTCGGCAACTCCATGCGCAGGGTTCTGCTTTCGAGTCTGCCCGGCGTCGCGGCGTCCTCCATTCGCATCGACGGCGTATTGCATGAGTTTTCCACGATCGAGGGCGTCAAGGAAGACGTCACGGAGATCATATTAAACCTCAAAGAGCTGTGCTGCAAACTGCATTGCCCGAGCGGCAAGAAGGTTCGCGTCGAGGCGGTCGGTCCCTGCGAAGTGCGCGCGAAAGATATCATCGCCGACGCGGACGTCGAGATCGTCAACCCCGAACTGCACATCGCCTCCCTGGACCAGGGCGGAAAGCTCCGCATGGAGATCACCTTAGACCACGGCCGCGGTTATGTCGTCGCGGACCGTAACAAGCGGCACGATATGCCCATCGGCGAGATCGCGATCGACTCCATCTTCACGCCGGTCACGAAGGTGAACTACACGGTCGATAACACGCGTGTCGGCCAGATTACCGACTTTGACAAGCTGACGCTGGAGATCTGGACCTCGGGCGAGATCGCGCCCGACGAGGCCGCGTCTTTGGCCGCCAAGATCCTCACCGAGCACCTCTCGCAGTTCCTCACGGACCGCGTGCAGGGCGTGGAAATCCTGGTCGAAAAAGAGGAGAGCAAGAAGGAGAAGATCCTGGAGATGAACATCGAGGATCTGGACCTTTCCGTCCGCTCCTACAACTGCTTAAAGCGCGCCGGTATCAACACCGTGGAGGAGCTGGTGCAAAAGGACGAGGACGAGATGATGAAGGTCCGCAACCTGGGCCGCAAGTCCCTCGAGGAAGTACAACAAAAGCTGGCGCATTTGGGCTTAACCCTGCGCATGAACGAGGAGTAGGGCGGGGGCTTGCTCCCATCAACGTAGGGGCGGGGTCAGCCCGCCCGCCCAACGCAACCGTAGGGGCGAACTGTGTTCGCCCGCCGGAAATGATAAAGATTAAGGAGATATAAAACATGGCAGCAAACAGGAAAATCGGATTGCCGTCTGACCAGCGCGTCGCGCTGCTGCGCAACCTGACCACCGCCCTGATCTGGAACGGCAAAATCGTCACGACCGTCGCCAGGGCGAAGGAAGTGCGCGCGATCGCGGAAAAGATCATCACGCTCGCGGTGCGCGAATACGAAAACAGCGAGACCGTGGAGAAAGAGACCCGCAACGAAAAGGCGCAGATCGTC
>WRCT01000128.1 GCA_009783775.1 Clostridiales bacterium
GTGCGGGTGGTCGTTCGGGTTCATTACGGAGCCGCGCACCGTCGGCCTTATGCCCATATTGCGTTTGCGTCCGGCCTTACCCAGCACGATGTTCTGGTGATCGGCGTTGCCGACCTGGCCGATGGTCGCCTTGGCGTTGATGGGCACATAACGCACCTCGCCGCTGGGCAGACGCACGGTGGCCAGCTTGCCCTCCTTGGCCATGAGCTGGGCCGCGTTGCCCGCCGAGCGCACCATCTGCGCGCCCTTGCCCGGTTTCATTTCAATACAGTGAATGACCGTGCCGATGGGAATGTTGGCGATCGGCAGGGCGTTGCCGACTTTGATGTCGGAGCCCGGGCCGGAGACGACCGTGTCGCCCGCCTTGAGGCCCATTGGCGCGATGATGTAACGCTTTTCGCCGTCCGCGTAGTGCAAAAGGGCGATGTTCGCGCTGCGGTTGGGGTCGTACTCAATGGCAAAGACCTTCGCAGGCACACTGTCCTTGTTGCGCTTGAAGTCGATGATGCGATACTTGCGCTTGGCCCCGCCGCCCTGGTGGCGGATGGTGATCCGGCCGCTGTTGTTTCTGCCGGCCTTGCTCTTCAAATCTTCGGTCAAGGACCGCTCCGGCGGCTTTTTGGTGATCTCTTCAAAGGTCGAGACCGTCATAAAGCGTTGACCCGGTGTGGTCGGCTTAATCTTGCGAATACCCATGATTCCTCCTAATTACTACTGCGCGATGCCGTCAAAGAGCTCGATGCCCTTTGAGTCCGCCGTCAGTTTCACATACGCTTTCTTGGTCGAGGGCTTGCGGCCCTGGGTCCTGCCCTGGCGTTTCATCTTGCCGAGGCGGTTGACCGTGTTCACCTTCTGCACCGTCACGCCGAAGATCTCTTCGACCGCTTTGCGGATCTCGACCTTGTTGGCGGTCTTGGCGACCTCGAAGGTATAGGTCTTATCGCCGATGAACTCATAGCTCTTCTCGGACAGAATGGGCGCTTTTACGATGTCGTACGGAGACTTCATCAGACGTACACCTCCTCAATTTTCGCCGCCGAGTCCTTGGTCAGGATCAGCGTGGCGTGGTTTAGTATGTCGTAGACGTTCAGAGTGCCGACCTGCGTGGTCGTCACGCGCGGGATGTTCGCGCTGGCGCGCTCCACGGCCTCGTCCCGGTCCGCCAATACGATCAGCGCGCTGCCGGCTTTGACCGCCTCGAGCACCTTGACCATCTCTTTTGTCTTGGGTTCGGCTAACGTCAGCGCGTCGAACACGATCACTTCGCTGTCTAAAACCTTGCCGGACAGGGCGGATTTCATGGCGAGACGCCGCATTTTCTTGTTGACCTGCTGGCTGTAATCACGCGGTTTGGGCGCGAAGACCACGCCGCCGTGCCGCCACTGCGGGGAGCGGGTGGAACCCTGACGCGCGCGGCCGGTGCCCTTTTGACGCCAAGGCTTTTTGCCGCCGCCGGAAACTTCCGCGCGGGTGAGCGCACTCTGCGTGCCCTGACGGCGGTTGGCCAGGTGCGCGACCACGACCTGGTGCATGACCGACAGGTTGACGGGCTGGCCGAAGGTGTTCTCCGACAGTTCCAGCTCGCCGACGACTTTGCCGGTGGTATTGTACAATGCTACATTAGGCATGAGTCTTTCCTCCCTTTACTTTACGGTGCTTTTGACGGCGACCATCGTGCCCTTCGCGCCGGGAATGGCGCCCTTGAGCATGAGCAGGTTGCGCTCGGCGTCGACCTTCACCACTTCCAGGTTCTGCACGGTGACGTTTTCTGAGCCCATGTGACCCGGCAGTCTCTTGGTCTTCATGACCTCGCCGGGATAGGAGCAGGCGCCCATCGAGCCCGTGGCGCGGTAGGAGTGCGAGCCGTGGGTCTTACGGCCGCGGCCGTAGTTCCAGCGCTTGATGACGCCGGCAAAACCCTTGCCCTTGCTCTTTCCGCTCACGTCGACCTTGTCGCCTTCGGCGAACACGTCGGCCTTGATGACCTGTCCGATCTCATAGGACGCGGCGTCCTCGAGCTTGAACTCGCGCAGATAGCGCATGACTTTCACGCCGGCTTTCTCGCAGTGGCCCTTGCGGGGGCGCGTGGCGAGCTTTTCGCGCATTTCGGAAAATCCGACCTGAATGGCTTCGTAGCCGTCGCGGCCTTCGGTTTTCTTTTGGATAACGGGGCACGGACCAGCTTCCACGACTGTCACGGGAATCATGGTACCGTCAGCCAAAAACAGCTGCGTCATACCCACTTTTTTGCCCAGAATGGCTTTTTTCATGGTTCCTTCCTCCGTTTGTATTACAGTTTGATCTCAATATCCACGCCCGCCGGCAGGTCGAGCTTCATCAGCGCGTCCACGGTCTTGGCCGAGGGTTGCAGGATATCGATCAAACGCTTGTGCGTACGCATTTCGAACTGCTCGCGCGCGTCCTTATACTTGTGCGTCGCGCGCAGAATGGTGATGACTTCCTTCTCTGTCGGCAGAGGGATGGGGCCCGACACGTGCGCGCCGGTCCGCTTGGCCGTCTCCACAATCTTTTCCGCGCTCTGGTCGATCAGACTGCCCTCATAGGCCTTGAGCTTGATCCGAATCTTTTGGTTTGCCATTTGTTTTTGTTCCTCCTCTTTCATGGGGCAGTACACAGAGCCGCGTGTTTCGCTCTTATGTTTTGCGGACGATTTGGTCAACCGTCCACCTGCTCTGGGTTTAAGCGAAAATTACCTGGGATGGCCTCGCCAGCAACCTTTCGCCGTACCCAAACGCGCGCATAATTGCGCAGCATTAGCAATAATACATGATGTGCCTGACAATTGCAAGACTTTTTTTTGAAAAAAGATAATTTTTTTCTGATTCGATGTATAGAGATTCTTCAGCCTGTGCAAGATACCTGTGTCAAGTGAGACGGAGCGCCTTGGTTCTCGGGTCTCAATTGGCCACCGTGAGACACGAAGAGCCAAGGCGCTTGATTTTTATCTATCGCAACGGCAGTGTGTCAACCACGTTAGGTGCGGGCGACAATAGTCGCCCGCACCGCTGAGAGTGAAAAGTGAAGAATGAGAAGAAAATGAAGGGGCGCCGTCGGCGCCCCTTTGCATGATTCTGCTTTCGTTTTGTTATGGATCGAGTGACTTCTCCAGCTCCACAAGGTAGCGCAGAATCTTGGCCGCGTCGGCGGCGTTGATTATTCCGTTGCGGTTCAGATCGGCACGTTCCAACGCCTCGTCCGACAGCGTTGTAAGCTGCACCAGCCAGCGCAGAATCAGCGCGGCGTCTGCAGCGGTAATATCCCAATCGCCATTGACATCGCCATACAGAATGAACCGCAGCACGTCCATATAAGATCCGATCATATAGGTTCCGTCCTCACCCAAGACCCATTCCCCATTCGGCATCCAAAACTCCTCCAGACTGCTGGGGTAATATAGGATGAGCGCGGCATTGCAGCCCTCAAACGCAGAACTTCCGATGGCGGAGGGCGGTACGCCTATGAAGTAAACTTCCGACAGATTAGAACAGTCGACGAAGGCATACCACGCAATAAACTCGATGTTGCCCGGGATACATATGGTCGCCAGCGTTTCACACGCGCCGAACGCCAGCGCATCAATGTTAGTTACGCTGTCCGGTATATCGACGTATTCCAACACAAAGAGACCCTCGGGGAACACCGCTCTAACACAAGCGTATCTGATTTTTGATAGTATCTCAGAAAATGATGGCCCAAATTTTGTCTGTGTGGCAACATTATTCCAACAATATTGGGCATTGCTCACCAACATTTTTCCATCAAAAAGGCCCTTAGCATCTATCGTGCGTCACGGTTCGATTTCTGCTTATCCTTTTGTTGTTGTTTTTCGTGAAGCGCGTTGTGATAAGCGTTCAACCCTTCCATTTTTCTTGAGTTTCTTACGTCCACATACCGCGCCGTAATATCCGCCATATTTGTGGCTATGCCAAGCGAAATCCCAATGCCTTTTAGGGTGTGCCCCAGGATTTGCCCGCCAGTATAAAAGTCGCCGGTGAGTTCGTGCATATTGGTTGCCGCGCTATGCCGCAAATCATGGAATCAAACTCCTAAAAAGTCTTTTCTGCGCGCTGCTATGAATAGCTTGAAAGCAATCAAAGGAACCGTTGAGTTTGGGGCAGCGGTTGTAGCACTTATGCAATTCTTGCAGCCACTGATGAAATGAAAAACTCGCATTTCAGGAAAACCGAAGGTTTAGATGTTGCTTTGAGTTTCCCCATTTTCAGAAGAGAGAGAGTTGAGGAGAGGGCTTCGGCGGGGCGAGGAAGTGGGAGATGCCGCAGGTAGAGCGGCGCAGGAGGAGTGAGAAAGCGTCGCCAATGGCGTAGTGCATAAATTTTCGAGCGGCCTTGTCTCGTTTGGGCGGATAAACCCGTTTGGATATGGCGATTAACTCCATCACGAACAGGCTTTCCTCGCGCTTTTCGGAAAGTATGCCAATCAATCCTGTCAATAGTGTTAAGATACGGTGCAGTGTGCGAATTGCGTTAAGGGAGCGCACGCGGAAATCCTCCCACGCATATTGCTGCTTTTTGAACCGGAAGTATTCTTCAATGCGCCATCGCATGAGATACACCTTCGCGACAGTGTTGGCCAGACGGGAGTCATCGCTTTTCAGGTTTGTCAAAAGCAGCATCGGATCTTTGCCGAAACCGTATACTACCACCAGGTTCAGGGGTATCTTCGGATGCTTGGGCAGTGAAACGGGGATGATGGAGGTTTTGCAGGAAATGGTTTTTCCCTTCTTGTCCTTAAAATCAATGCGGTATTTGCCCTTAAACCGTTTGGCGACTTTCAGAATATTCACTGTCTCATCCTTATAACGAACACTGCGGTTCTTTGTGGCGCGGATAATGAATTTCTCACGGTTTTTGAGGAAGTATTCATAATAGACCAACGCGTCATATCCCCTATCCAAAGTGCGGATGCCCCGATTGCCCACGCTTTCGCTCAGATAACGCAAACCACACAGAACCTCCTCATCCTCGCTGACAAAGTTTTTTTCCGCGGCGGAATACACCCAGGCAGCGGAGACTTGGACGTAGCAGTCAGCGCTACGATCTCCAAAGTGGAGTAGCCTTTCTCACCCCCCCCCGTACTGCCGTCCCAAACCAACGCAAGGCTCTCCAGTTTCTCGCTGTACGGTTTGGTCACATCGGAACCGTCAATCACATAAACCGTGCGATTGTCCACTTCTTCGGACACGCGCTGCGCTTGATTGTTCAGCAGACGCTGTCCATCTTCCGCCGAGAAATCCCGCAATCCCCGCGACAAACGCTCAATCGTCTTTTTGAGTGTAATCTTCTCTTTCAGCGCGCGTCCAATCTTGCTTAAATGACAGCTGCCACTCTCGGCTATCCCATAGAGCAGGTTGCTCACCAGTTTTTGTTCCGGCCGCCCAACCCCCACGCAGATTTTCTGTGAATACCGCAAAATTTCTCTTTTCAAACGCCATGCAAGTCTGGTATACTGATTCATACAAAACAGCCCTTTCTTTCTCAATGTCATCAACTTAAGGGAAAAGAAAGCAGTTCGCATAAAAAAAGCGGTCTGTTTTCTTATTTGAGAACAAAAGGGATGACAATGAAACTGTTTGGGGAGA
>WRCT01000129.1 GCA_009783775.1 Clostridiales bacterium
AGACGGACCACACCTGCCACTTGTACAAGCCGAACATGCTGATGATAATGTTCGGATAGGCGTAATCGCTCGCCTTCAAGGTCTTGTTGTTGTGATAGAACTTCGCCCCGTTCTGCAGGGAGTGCAGATGGTGGAAGTGCGTGCGGCTCGACCGTGAGTTATGGCCGGTTATTACAATATTCTTGGTTTTGTTGCCATGAATGGAAACAAGGGTGGACTTCGATCCGTCATCTGCTTTGCCGTCCTTGATATCTACATTCAAATAGTAGGGACCTGTGCGTTGCAGGATAGGCTCGTCGATCGTATAGCGGGTGTTCGCCCGAATGTTCGGCGAATAGTTGGGGCTGCCGCCGTTTTGCGCGCCCATGAAGGTCATATAACACCAGCCGATGGTGTATTGACTGGCCTCATTCCGGGCGCTCAGCTTTTCGCTCAGCTTGCCCGGAGGCGCGCCGTTCCAAAGCTCTCTATATAGATACAGCCTGTAAATTTTGTCGATATTCGGGTCGGAATCGTGCACGATCAGGCCCTCTTCGCCTGCGGCCGGCCCCTTATACCTGTTCGTGGGTATGGGTGTCGGAACGGGGGTCGGTATCGGCGTGGCGGCGCGAATCGGCGTGGGCGTCACGGGCCGGGGCGGCAGTTCGTCCAAATCGACCAGGAAACGCAGGATGGCGGCAGCGTCCGCCGCTGTTACCTTGCCGTCCCTGTTGGCGTCCGCGTTGACCAGTCCCTTGGGCGTTAAGAATTGGATCTGAACCAAATGACGCAGAATGGCCGCCGCGTCCTGCGCGGTGACTCTGCCATCGCAGTTTGCGTCGCCGATATCCGGATTGACGGTGGGCGAGGGCGTCGGCGTCGGCGTGCGGAATATCGTTGGACCGTGCGTGATGGTAACGCCGGACGGCGGCAGGTCGTCCAACTGAACCAGGTAGCGCAGAATGGCAGCCGCGTCCTGCGCGGTCACTTTGCCGTCCCCGTTGACGTCTGCGTTGATCAGCTGTTGCTCGTTCAGCTTGATTTGATCCACCAGATAGCGGAGAATATATGACGCGTCCTGCGCGGTGACTTTGCCGTCCAAATCCACATCGCCGAGGACTGTGGAATCGGCGATGCTCGCATGACCCGAGAACAGGGCGGCTATCACAAGACTTATGAGTAAATATAAAAGAATACGTTTTTTCAAAATGATTCTACCTTTCTTCACATAGTGCAATACACAAATAGTATACCGTATTTGACGCAGCAATTCAACAGCTGTTTGCTGTCAGCTTTAGAAAACTTCTGTCATTTTTGTAAACTTTTATTCTTATTCCTCGTGAAAATCTACATTATGGTCGCGCAGGAAGTTTTTGATAACGTCCAAATGAATGCACTGGCCCAGCCGCAGGAAGGAATAGTCCGAAACTTTGAGCTCACGGTTTTGAATGCGGATCGGCTGGTCCTCGATGTCAAAGCCCAGGTGCAGGCTGTTGGTGGAATATTGCATACCGTAAACCTTGCCCGCGCTGTCAAACAGGGGGCCGCCGCTCTGGCCGGGCAGGCCTGGCGTGCTCAGTTCGATACCGAAGAACGTGTCCTCATCGCGCAGGAACCGCGTCACCATGCCTTCGATGGGGAAACGCGGCGAGACGGGCACGCCGCCCTTGTAATACTCGATGGAATCGGCCAGCTCGTTATAACGAAAGTTGGTAAACTCCGGAAACGGAAAGCCCAGCCGGCAGAGAAATTGGCCCTGTTTGGGCGGTTCTTTGGCGAACACGGCATGTCCACTGTAGCAAAGCCGGATCGGGTTGTTGAACTTGATGAGGGCCAGATCGTATTTCGGGTGGAAGGAACAGGTGAACCCGTCGCCGCCCTCCACGCAGTCGATAAAGGTGTTGCGCAGCTGCATGATGGTGTCCTTGGCGTAGCCGTAACGCTTTTCGAGCAGTTTTTCCTCAAAGCGATAGGAGGCGTCGCGTTTTAGGCGGTTGCGCTCCGATACAAACTCACGATACTTTTTCTCCATTTGATCGGCAGCAGGGATCGCCGCCGCGACGTGTTTGGCCGTGATGGCGTAGCCCTGATCGTTGACAAAGAAAAGCGTGCCGCAATCGGGGAATATCGCCTTGTCACCGTAACGTCTTTGAATGATATGAAATGCGCGGGTAAACCCTCCGACCTGTTCAATGGCCTGCACAAACATGGATTTGATTCCTTAAAATATTATTCGGCCTTTTCGCCCACCAGGGGCATATAGGTGCTTTCCGGCACGCCCATAGCGGCCGCCAGTTCCGCCACCAATACCTGGCGCGCGGTGAGATACATCTTGCGTTCGCCTGCGGACAGGCCCTTTTCGCGGTCACGGCACATGAGGCACTTGACCACGTCCGCTACAATATGAATATCGCCCAGGCGCAGCTTTTCGAGATTCTCGCGGTAGCGTTGGTTCCAGTTGTCGCTCTCGACGGAGACATGGTCGTTGTCCAAAAAGGCGATGACCTTCTCGCAGGTCGGTCGATCGACAAGCGCGCGCAGGCCCACTTTTTCGGCGGAGTTCACCGGCACCATTGCCGTCATCCGCCCCATCAAAAAGCGCAGCATATAATACTGAGTCGTCTCCCCCAGTATACATTGCTCTTCAATTTGTTCCACGATCCCGACGCCATGCATGGGATAGCAAAGCAAATCTCCGATCAAAAACACGCGACTTTCCCCCTTTGTATCCTATAAATTGATTATAGCCGATTACAGGGCTTGTGTCAATCCTTGTTTGGCAGAGCGCGCTGCAATTTTTCCATCGCCTTTTTTTCGATGCGCGAGACATAGGAGCGGGAGATGTCCAGCGCCTGCGCGACCTCGCGCTGCGGCATACAGTAGCCGCCGTGGAGCCCAAAGCGCATACAAAGCACCGTCTTTTCCCGTCGGGTCAGCGTCCGATTCATAAGATTTAACACCATGTCGGCATCCAGTCGGGCCTGCACCTGATCGAACACCGTTTCGCCGTCCGCGCCGATGAGGTCGGCGAGCGAGAGCTCGTTCCCGTCCCGGTCCGTACCGATCGGCTCATCGAGCGCGACCTCCGGCACGAGCTTGCGCTCGGCGCGCAGGCTCATCAGGATCTCGTTTTCAATGCACTTGGAGGCGTAACCGGAGAGCGCGCCCTTGGCCCGATTGAAGGTTGAGACCGCTTTGATCAGACCGATGGTGCCGATCGAGATGATATCGTCCGTATCACGGCCCGAGCGTGCGTACTTTTTGGCGATATGCGCGACCAGACGCAGGTTGTGCACGATCAGCTTTTCGCGCGCGGCCTCGTCCCCCGCCTCCAGCTGTTCGATGGCCAGCCGCTCCTCCTCCTTGCTCAAAGGATTCGGGAAGGAGTGGTTCTGCCCCACATAACCGACGAAGAACAGCAGTTCGCGAAAGAAAGAAAAGAAAGAAAACATAAGCCCGAATACCCCCTAAAAAAGGTATTCGGGCGAACAGGATATAAGAATTAAAAAATATGGTAAGTGTCGTAGACGTCGTAAGCGTTATAGGCTTGCAGGGTTTTGATCAGCCAGTTGCCATCCATATCCGCGATACCCACATAAGGTCCACGCTGCATGAGCACCACCTCGCCCGGCAGGGGTCGAAACCAGCACCAATAGTTGTCGCCGGCGCTGTAACGCAGTTTCCCCGCTTGGTCAAAGATATGATAGCCCTTCTCAAAAGAATCTACGGGGAAATGGCGTACATCCACTGTGAAGTAATAATCGCTTAGATTAAGCCTGTAGTAGTCTCCTTCCCATAGAAACACCTCGCTTGTCTTGAGCAGCCGTACTTCACCGCGTTTTGTCTTCGAGTTATACAGATAAACAAAGTTGTCATTGAAATCCTGCACTTGCAGACAGGGGTTGTCTGTGGCAAACTGATAGATTTTGTCGCCGCGCCTGACATAGACGGTGTCGTTTGCCCAGCCCTGGATAAACGCGCCCCACTTGCTGCCGAACACCTCGCCGGTGGAGATGGCACCGCCCAGATCATAGCGAAGACCTTCAATAAACGGGCCAACTTCGCGGTAGAAGTCTGTGCGGTACAGTTGATACGCCGGGTTGAGCTTTGCGACGCTGATGGGACGCAGATCTGCGCCATAGAGCCAACCGTTCTTGACATAATACCTGCTCGGGAAGAAGTCTGACCAACTGCCCCAGCTGGAGATATATTCGATTTCCTGCGCAACAGGGGTTGTATTGCTCACCCTTACGTTGCCGTCCAGGTCACAGATAGACCAGGTCTCGTCCTTCGCCTGCGTGAGCAAGTATTTCTCGGCAAACACGCCGACGATGCGCGCAGTCGGATCTTTCAGGGTCGGGTAGGCGAGCAACTTGCCGGTCTTGGATCGCATTTGCGGGCGGACAAAGTCCACTGTTCTGGAGAAGGAGAAAAAGACCAGCTCATTTTCGCCCAGCGGAAAGACGGATGCGGTGACATCATAGTGGTGAACATCATACTCGTAATAGTCAACATCAGGTTCGGCATCGACCGTGTATTTCAGTTTGAAATTTTTATCATACACATAGAGAATGCCCTCTGCGTCGTCAAAGCGCGTGAAACCGTTTGCATGGCGGCCGGTTGGCAGGTGCACGGTCTCCGGCGCCAAAGGCAGCTGTTTGCCATTGACAAACAAGACTTCCTCGGCAAGTTCCTGTGCTGTGTGCAGACCGGGCGAGAGCCAGGTCTCCTGCCCCAGTCCGCGCAAAGTAAAGGAGCCGGTCGGCTGCCCTTTGCTGTCATAAACCAGGCGGGTCTCCCCCTCCCCATACAGCACTGCGAAATAGTCCTTGTCCCAAAGGTCTTGGGTGTTTACGGCTGCGGCAGGTGTCTCCGGAGCCGCCGCGGGGCTTATGGGCACGTAGCCGCAGCTTTGCACAAAGACCTGGCCGTCGTCGGTGAGCAGCCAGTCGCGCAGAAGTTTGGGATTGCCGGCGGCGTTTTGGGGCAGCACGGCGAAAAACTCGTTGATAAAGGGATATTTGCGGGCGGCGATATTGGTCTCCGATGGCGCAACGCCATCCACCGCGATAAACTTCAGGCCCGGCAGGGCATACATATTTTTCGCATAGTAATAGACCGAGTAGCCGATGGCATTGGCTGTGTTGTCATAGGAGGCGATGCGCCGAATGAGCCCCGCCATATCTCCTTCAATAAATTCGCTGGGCGCCTGCGCCACTGAAATATCACCCATCACAAGTTTTTGCATCATGGTTTGGCTGCCCGAGAGGTTCGGGCGCTGGAAGGCGAAAATGGGCAGGTCTTTTCCGCCGAGTTCCTTCCAATTGGTGATCTTGCCGCTATAGATATCCTGAATTTGCGCGGTGGTCAGGGCGTTGACCGGATTGTCGGCGTTGACGATAAAGACCAGGGCGTCCAGGCCGATGGGAGTGATGTCGAAGTTCTGCTCCACATTGAGCTTAACCTTGGTTTGCTCTGAGGCTTCATAGACCAGCAATAGGTCGGCGTCGCCATCCGCGAGCGCCTCATAGCTGTAATCCGTTGAGGAGAAGTTGCCTTTTGCCTCGGCCTGCTCCTGGGCGCAGCCGGTAAATTCCCGCACCAGCGCGATGGCCAGCGGAATGGTGGCGGTGGAA
>WRCT01000130.1 GCA_009783775.1 Clostridiales bacterium
ACGGCGCGAGAAAGGGTCTGGCGGACACCGCGCTGCGTACGGCGGACTCGGGTTACTTAACCCGCCGCCTGGTGGACGTGGCGCAGGACGTGATCGTGCGCGAGGAGGACTGCTATGAGGCACGCGGCGAAACGCCCAAGGGCATTGAGATCACGGCGATCCGCGAGGGCAATAAGATCATCGAGCCGCTGCGCGACCGCATTGTCGGTCGGGTGAGCATTGATACGGTAACCACGCCCGAGACGGGCGAGGTCATTGTAGCAGCGGGTCAGCTGATTTCGCAGGAGCAGGCGCTGGCCATCGAGGCCTGTAATATCGAGCAGGTTCAATGCCGCTCGGTGTTCGCCTGCCGCTGCGAGCAGGGCGTGTGCGCCAAGTGCTACGGCACAAACCTGGCGACGGGCGGCAACGTGGACATCGGTGAGGCGGTGGGTATCATCGCCGCGCAGGCCATCGGCGAGCCGGGCACACAGCTGACCATGCGTACCTTCCATACGGGCGGCGTCGCGAGCACTGAGGACATCACGCAGGGTCTGCCCCGCGTCGAGGAACTCTTCGAGGCGCGCAAACCCAAGGGGCTGGCGGTCATTACCAAGATCTCCGGCACGGTGCATATGGACGACCTAAAACACCGCGCCACCGTGGCGGGCGAGGCGGGCGAGGCCGAAAGCTATCTGATCCCGTTTAACGCGAAACTGCGCGTGCGCGACGGTCAAACCGTCGAGGCGGGCGACGAGCTGACGGAAGGCTCCGTCTACCCCAACGATATTTTGGACATCAAGGGCGTCAAGGGCGTGCAGGCTTATCTGCTCAAAGAGGTACAAAGCGTGTATCGTATGCAGGGCGTGGAGATTTCCGACAAGCATATCGAGGTCATTATCCGTCAAATGCTGCGTAAGGTACAGGTCGAGGACGCGGGTTCCACGAACCTGCTGCCGGGCGAGCTGATTGACATCTTCCGCTTTGAGGAGGAAAACGAGCGCACGATTCTGTCCGACCCCGAGGCCAGGCCGGCCATCGCGAAACGGCGGCTGCTGGGCATCACCAAGGCCTCCCTGGCTACGGACTCCTTCCTGTCCGCCGCCTCGTTCCAGGAGACCACGCGCGTGCTGACCGAGGCCGCGATCAAGGGCAAGATAGACCCGCTGCTGGGCCTGAAGGAAAACGTGATCATCGGCAAGCTGATTCCTGCGGGCGTGGGCCTCAAGCGCTACCGCGATCCGGAGATCACCGAACAAAGCGCCGGACTGCTTTAAGGGAGATTGGTATACAAAATGGCTACGAGTGGGAAACGAATCACAAACCGCAACTGCGCGCTGTATGAGACGGACGCCTGCGTCGCGCTGAATATGCGCGCGTGCAAGAGCTGTCCCGTGCCGGGCGGCGACGCGGCGGTTATCCTGGAGGATATCACGCTGTTTGAGTCGCTGCTGCCCGAAGGCGGGGTCTCCCACCTGTTCGCGTCCCCCACCTGCCAGCTCTGTCGGGGCGCGGGGCGGGAGCGCAGCGGTTTTGCCATACTGGACATGGGCCACAGCGAGCCGAAACGTTTGCAGCGCAAGTCGATTCTGCTGCCGAAGGGCGTGACGGGCTTTATGGTTCCCCTGCAATTTGCCTGCTGCAACGCCTGCCGCAGAAGACTTTTGATCTTGAATTATCTGCCCCTGCTTTCGTCCATTGTTCTCACCGGCGCCACGGTGGCGCTCTGCATGAACGAGGCCGTCGGTATGCGGCTGCGCGCGATCGATTCGGCGCTGCCCCTTTTCGTTGTGGCGGGGGCCATGATCCTGGGCTGGGTTGGCGGTTTGATCGCCGCGCGTTACCTGCGCAAGGCCTACAACCGCGATATGTATGTGGACGCACTCCGGCACCCCACCGCCAAGGCCATGGTCGAAAAGGGCTGGTTTCCCATTATGGGGGGCAAGCGCGCCAAGCTGGTGCTGACGAAGAAACGGATCACGAGGGGCCTCGGCACGGCAAGATGGAAAAGTCATTAACTTCCCTTGTCATTGCGAGGAGCGCAAAGGAAGTGCGTGACACCAGGCTGGACGACGAAGCAATCCAGATAAACCTGGAATAATCCACGAGTGCGCTTTATGAACCCCCGATGCTGGATTGCTTCGTCGAGATACTCCATTGTTATGAGAATTGCGTTCTCCTCGCAATGACGTAGTAATTGGTCCGCAATGACCGGATTCATGCTTGACAAGCGGCGAAATATCTGATAATATTCGCATTTAGCGGCCAGCGCGGCCTCAAATAAGAACAATATCCTCAACATTTGGGTTGCTGAGGGATTGCAGATAGAATAAAAAATACATTATTGCAGAAAATCAGGAGGAGATTATTACATGCCGACCATTAACCAGTTGGTTCGCAAGGGCAGGCAGCAGGTGACATACAAGTCCACCTCGCCCATACTCAAACAGTGCCCGCAGCGCAGAGGCGTTTGCACGGCAGTGCGTACCATGACACCGAAAAAGCCGAATTCCGCGCTCCGCAAGATCGCGCGTATTCGCTTGACAGACGGCCTCGAGGGCACGGCCTATATCCCCGGTATCGGCCACAACTTGCAGGAGCACAGCGTTGTGTTGATTCGCGGCGGCAGAGTCAAGGACCTGCCCGGCGTGCGTTACCACATTATCCGCGGCACTTTGGACACGGCGGGCGTGGCAAACCGCAAGCAGAGCCGCTCGCTCTACGGCGCCAAGCGCCCGAAGAAATAAGGGGAGGATAGAAAAATGCCAAGAAGAGGAACAATCCCCAAGCGTGAGATTCTGATGGACCCGGTCTACAAGAGCGTGGTCGTCACCAAACTCATCAACCAGATTATGTTGGACGGCAAGCGCGGCGTCGCGCAGCGCACCGTCTATGATGCCTTTGAGAAGATCGCGGCCAAAACCGGCAAGGACGCGCTGTCTGTCTTTGAGCAGGCGATGAACAATATCATGCCCGTGCTGGAAGTCAAGGCCCGCAGAGTCGGCGGTTCGACCTACCAGGTGCCGATCGAGATCCGCGCCGAGCGCCGCCAGACCCTTGGTCTGCGCTGGCTGGTCAACTTTGCCCGCAAACGCGGCGAGCGCACGATGCATGACAGGCTGGCCGGAGAGATTCTCGACGCGAGCAACGAGGCCGGCAACGCAGTAAAGAAAAAGGAAGATACCCACAAGATGGCAGAGGCCAACCGCGCCTTTGCGCATTACCGTTGGTAATCAACTGAACTTCATGCGAGATACTGAGCTTCAATATACCCGAAATATCGGTATCATGGCGCATATTGATGCCGGCAAAACCACCACGACGGAACGGATACTGTACTACACCGGCAAAATTCACAAGGTAGGCGAGGTGCACGAAGGCGCTGCCACCATGGACTTCATGGTGCAGGAGCAGGAGCGCGGCATTACGATCAGCTCCGCCGCCACCACCGCCTACTGGCGCGAACACCGCATCAACATCATCGATACGCCCGGGCACGTGGACTTTACCATGGAAGTGGAACGGTCCCTGCGGGTGCTCGATGGCGCTGTCGCGGTTTTTTGCGCGAAGGGCGGCGTGGAACCCCAGTCCGAGACCGTTTGGCACCAGGCGGTGCGCTACGGCGTGCCCCGCATTGCCTACGTGAATAAAATGGACATCATGGGCGCGGACTTTTATCATGTCATTGCTATGATGAAGGACCGCCTGCGCGCCAACGCCGTGCCCGTTCAGCTGCCCATCGGCAAGGAATCCGAGTTTGTGGGCCTGGTCGATCTCGTAGCCATGCAGGCCGAGGTCTACTACAGCGACGACGGCACGGATATCCGCACCCAGGCGATTCCCGAAGATATGCAGGAGCGGGCAAAGGAATACCGCACCCTGCTGTTGGACGCCGTTTTGGGCCAGGACGAGGCGCTTTTGGAACGCTACTTTGAGGGCGAGGAGCCCACGGCCGAGGAGCTGAAGGCCTGTATCCGCAAGGCGACGATCGCGGGCGAGATCGTGCCCGTGGCCTGCGGCACAAGCTACCGCAACAAGGGCGTGCAGCCGCTGCTCGACGTGATCGTGGACTATCTCCCCTCCCCCCTCGATATCCCGCCGGCCAAGGCGACCGACGCCGACGGCGAGGGCGAGAAAGAAGTGAACGCGGAGGACGGCGGCCCCTTTGCCGCGCTGGCGTTTAAGATCGTGACGGACCCCTATGTGGGCAAGCTGGCCTTTGTCCGTGTGTATCGCGGCGTCTTAAAGTCCGGCTCGTCCGTCTACAATGTGACGCGCGGCAAGAAGGAGCGTATCGGGCGTATGCTGCTCATGCACGCGGAGGCGCGCACCGAGATCGAGGCGATTTACGCGGGCGATATCGCGGCCGTGGTGGGTCTCAAGCAAACCACGACGGGCGACACGCTCTGCGAGGAAAAGCACCCGCTGCTGCTCGAGAGCATGGAGTTCCCCGATCCGGTCATTCAGGTGGCGATCGAGCCCAAGACCAAGGCGGGACAGGAAAAGATGTCCATCGCACTGGTCAAACTGGCCGAGGAGGACCCCACCTTCCGCACCTATACAAACCCCGAGACGGGGCAGACCATCATCGCCGGCATGGGCGAGCTGCACCTGGATATCATTGTGGACCGCCTAATCCGCGAGTTTCACGTCGAGGCGACGGTCGGCAAACCGCAGGTCGCCTATAAAGAGACGATCCAGCAGCCGGTCAAATCCGAAGGCCGGTTTGTCCGCCAGACCGGCGGCCACGGCCAATACGGGCACGTCGTCGTGGAGTTTGCGCCGCGCGAGCCCGGCAGCGGCTATCTGTTCGAGAGCAAGATCGTCGGCGGCGCGATCCCGAAAGAGTACATTCCCGCCGTGGACAAGGGCATTCGTGAGGCGCTGTTCTCCGGCCCGCTCGGCGGCTATGAGGTGGTGGACGTCTCCGCCACACTGCGCGACGGCTCCTATCACGAGGTGGACAGCAGCGAGATCGCCTTCCAGATCGCCGGATCCCTGGCGGTCAAGGAGGGGTTGCTCAAGAACAACTGTCTGCTGCTCGAGCCCTTCATGCAGGTGGACGTGGTCGTGCCGGACGATTATCTGGGCGACGTGATGGGCAACCTGACCGCGCGGCGGTGTCGGGTCAGCGGCATGGAGACACGCCCCGAGGGCTCGGTGATTACCGCGCTCTGCCCGCTGTCCGAGATGTTCGGCTACGCGACCGACCTGCGCTCACGCACCCAGGGGCGCGGCACCTTCACCATGCAGTTCAAGCACTATGAAGAGGTCTCCTCCGCTATCGCGGAGCGGATCCTGGGCGCATATAATTACCGCTTTTAGGCGAGTGAGCAGTGAGCACTGAGCACTTGAAATAACGTAAAAACAAAAAAAGAAAAAAGAAACTTAAAGGAGAAAATCAATGGCAAAGGCAAAATTTGAGCGGACGAAACCGCACGTAAACATCGGGACGATCGGACACGTGGACCACGGCAAGACGACCTTGACAGCGGCGATCACG
>WRCT01000131.1 GCA_009783775.1 Clostridiales bacterium
ACGTTTGTTACGCTTTTCGAGGGCAAAAGGTATATTACCCCTACCCCCTCACTTTTAAGGGCTGAAACCCTTGCAGCACAAGGGCTAAAAACGGCAAAATGTCTACATATCCGTGTTGAAAAACAATGTGAAAACACCGCATATGTAACTTTTCTGTGAAAAACGTCAATAAAATAAAAATTACAGTTGACAAAACGCTTCTTGGTTGAGAAAAATCCCCGCGTGAGCGGTGAGATTGCGGATCAGTCCACCCCGCCAAGTCTGCGGACTTGGTGGGGACCCCGGGCCCGCAATGACGTACTTTTCTGTAACCTATAACCTGTAACCTGTAACCTGCAACTTGTAACCCGTCCCAAACCGTGATATACTGTATATTGAAAAAATATGTGAAAGTTTGAGAAGATCAGATGGGATTTTTTGACGCCCTGTTCGGCAATACGAGCGAGAGCAAAGTAAAGAAGTTTAAGCCCTATGTGGCCAGGATCAACGAGCTCGAGGCCAAGTATCGGGCCATGAGCGACGAGGCGCTGCGCGCGCAGACGGACCTGTTTAAGGAACGTTTGGCGGCGGGCGAAACGCTCGACGACATTATGTGCGAGGCGTTTGCCGTCGTGCGTGAGGCGGGCAAACGCACCGTGGGTATGCGGCACTTTGACGTGCAGCTGATCGGCGGCATGGTCCTGCACCAGGGCCGTATCTCCGAGATGAAAACGGGCGAGGGCAAGACGCTGGTCGCCACCCTGCCCGCCTATCTCAACGCATTGACGGGGCGCGGCGTGCACATCGTCACGGTCAACGATTACCTGGCGCGGCGCGACGCGCAATGGATGGGCAAGATCCACACCTTTTTGGGCCTGACCGTGGGCGTGATCGTGCACGGGATCGACAACAATGAGCGGCGCGACGCCTACGCCTCCGACATCACCTACGGCACGAACAACGAGTTCGGGTTCGACTATCTGCGCGACAATATGTGCGTCTACAAGGAGCAGATGGTGCAACGCGATTTGCACTACGCGATCGTCGACGAGGTGGACTCGATCTTAATCGACGAGGCGCGCACGCCGCTGATCATCAGCGGGCAGGGCGAGGAGTCCTCCGAGCTGTATCAGGAGGCGGATCGTTTTGTGGCACGCCTCAAGCGCGGCGAGGACATCAAGGAGGTCAGCAAATCCGACCAGATGATGGGTTTAGAGCAGCCCGAGAGCGGCGACTATATGTGCGAGATCAAACGCCGCGCGGTGAATCTGACGGCGGACGGTATCGCCAAGGCTGAGAGCCATTTTTCGATCGCGTCGCTGGCCGATCCGGACAATACCGAGCTCTTCCACCACATCAAGCAGGCGCTGCGCGCGCACGCGCTGTTCGAGCGGGACAAGGACTATGTCGTGCAGAACGGCGAGGTCATCATCGTCGACGAGTTCACGGGCCGCCTGATGATCGGGCGCCGCTATAACGAGGGCCTGCACCAGGCGCTGGAGGCCAAGGAGGGCGTGAAGGTCGAGCGCGAGAACAAGACGCTGGCGACCATCACCTTCCAGAACTACTTCAGAATGTTTGAAAAACTCTCCGGCATGACGGGTACCGCCAAGACCGAGGAGGAGGAGTTTGCGGGAATCTATGACCTGGACGTGGTCGAGATCCCGACCAATATGCCCGGGATCCGCCACGATTCTAACGACTCTGTCTACACGACCGAGCCGGGCAAGTTCCGCGCCGTGGTCAAGGAGATCGAGGAGATCCACAAAAAGGGCCAGCCGATCCTGGTGGGCACGATCTCCGTGGAGCGCAGTGAGTTTTTGAGCGAGCTGTTGAAACGGCGCGGCATTCGCCACGAGGTTTTGAACGCGAAACACCACGCCAAGGAGGCCGAGATCGTCGCGCAGGCGGGCAAGTTCGGGCAGGTGACCATCGCCACCAACATGGCGGGCCGCGGCACGGACATTCTTTTGGGCGGCAATCCGGAGTTTCTGGCCAAGCAAAAGCTCAAGCAGGAGGGCATGGAAGAGGACCTGATCGAGGAGGCCACGGGCCACAGCGACACGCAGGACGAGGAGATCCTCTGGGCGCGCGGCAAATTCCAGGAGTATTACAAGAACGCCAAGGTCAAAACCGACTTAGAGCATGACAAAGTGGTCGCGTTGGGCGGGCTGCATATCATCGGCACGGAGCGGCACGAGAGCCGCCGGATCGACAACCAGCTGCGCGGACGCGCGGGGCGTCAGGGCGACCCGGGCAGCACGCGGTTTTATGTCTCGCTGCAGGACGAGCTCATGCGGCGTTTCGGCGCGGACCGCATGGAAGGCATTATGAGCCGGCTCACGCCCGACGACGACTTCCCGATTGAAAACGGGCTGATCACACGCCAGATCGAGACCGCGCAAAAGCGGGTCGAGTCCGCCAACTATGAGATGAGAAAGAACGTCCTCAAATACGACGACGTGATGAACAAGCAGCGCGAGATCATCTACGGCCAGCGGCGGCGCGTGCTCATGGGCGAGGATATGCACGAAAGCTTTGAGGATATGCTGACCGGCACGGTGGACAGCGTGGTGGACACCTATTGCAGCGCGTCGGCCAAGCCCGCCGAGTGGGATTTGGGCAAAGTCGAAAAGGAGCTTTGCGAGCTGACCGTCACCCCGCCCCGCCCGCTGTTTGACAAAAAGCTGAGAGAGAAACCCTCCATCCCCGCACTCAAAGAGGCCGCGATGGGCTTTATCGAGGAATGCTTGCAGAAGAAGGAGCAGGAACTGCTGGCGGAGAAAGTCGATATGCGCGAGGTCGAGCGCGTTATGCTGCTGCGCTCGGTGGACGAGCATTGGATGGACCACATCGACGCGATGGACCAGCTGCGCCAGGGCATCGGCCTGCGCGCCTACGCCCAGACCGACCCGATCAACGCGTACACGGCCGAGGGCTTTGATATGTTCGATGCGATGATCGCGGCGATCCGCGAACAGGCGGTGCGCAATCTGCTGCGCGTGACCGTGCGCCGCGCGCCTGTGGAACGCAAACAAGTCGCCAAGGCCAACGCGACCCCCGCCGAGGGCGGCAACCAACCCACCGTGCGCGCCCGCGGCGACAAGATCGGCCGCAACGACCCCTGCCCCTGCGGCAGCGGGAAGAAGTATAAGAATTGCTGTGCAAACAAGTAGGGCGGGGGCTTGCTCAGTAGGGCGGGGGCTTGCTCCCGCCGCAGTGGGCAGTAGGGGACGGCGCCCCCGACGTCCCGCATAGGGGCGTGCATTGCGCGTCCGCCTGACCAACGAACCGTAGGGGCGAACTGTGTTCGCCCGTTACAGGTTACAGGTTACAAGGGTTTGGAATGCTTGCTCCCGCCCGCCGGACCAACGTACCGTAGGGGCGGGGTCAGCCCGCCCACCGGAAACGATAACCGCGAAAGGCGCGAAAAACACGAAACCAACGAACCGTAGGGGCGAACTGTGTTCGCCCGCCCGCAAACAAGGAGCAACCATGATGAGCAAGAAGGATAATCAGGCGCAATTATCCAAAAGCAACCCAATGAAACGATTGCAGTATTTATTCATTTGTCTGTTCATGCTCGGAGTTTGTTTCATTCTGCTCGGTGTTTTTGTCTGCGATAAGCCGGATGTCATTCCGGAGAATACGCCTGCGCCTGCTGCTGAGCCTATCGTGCTTGCAACGGCGGCGGCCGTGACAAGCAGCCCCGCGCCGACTGAAATTCCACAGCCGCAAATCCTGCCGATTGACGACCCGCGGGATTTTCTGGTCGGATATTGGGCGGATGACACGCCGTATGAAAATCCTTATACATATGAATACGACGAAGAGGGCGACCCCATATATAGCTTTGTCCTTTCCCCTTATGAAAACTCTATTCGTTACGCTTTTTACCCCGACGGCCAATTCCTCCGCGCCACACCGCAAAGCGAGGGTGGCTATCCTATTTGGGAGTACGGCACATGGCAGCTCTCTGATACTCATGATTTTGTATCGCTGCTTATATTGCAATGTTACGAGTGCGGTGAAGATGGAATATATATACAGCTCAATCACAAATGCATTGTAGAGATCCCCATTTCAATTGGGAGCGAGTATCGCTTTCACATCATAGGGCCCTATGGTCGGACGAGTTCGGATAAGATAATGATAAATGACATGGAATTCGTCCGCGAAAATGGCACTTGGGACTTAATGAATGATTTCAGTTACGCCAGCACGGGGAAAATGTATCACGGCAATAGCTGGGACAGCGATGCGGACATGGCGTTTTTCAATGGCAAATATGGATTGCCAAAAGTGTATTTCGAGGAAACTCTGTTGTCAGAGTCTTCCCCATATCACATTCAGCTTTCGCGGGGCACGTACGGTTTCCTTGCCCATTGGGATACCTACCCTACCCTTGAGGAGATGGAGTGGTTCATTCCCTTTTTTAACGATGGCTCAATTGAGAACTATGAAAACAGACGAATTCGTTTCACAGGGTATACTTTTTTCCATGAAGGGTTTGGTTTTTATATAACCGATTTTGAAATACTTCCCGAATAGAAAGGATACTATGATCGCTTTAGACGAATACAAAATTCAATTAAATGAACTGCGGGATACCTTTGCCCAACTTTTGGAGCAAGTGAATCCTGCCGCGCTGGAGGACGAGCGCGTCACGCTCGAGACGCAGATGGGCGGGGATGGGTTTTGGAACGATGTTGAGAACGCGAACAAGGTCAATCAGCGGCTGAAGATTCTGACGGGCAAGCTGGAGGGTTTGGCGAAATTGCGCGCGCGGTTTGAGGACGCCGAGACCCTGCTGGAGATGGCCGAAGAGGAAGATGACGAGTCCCTGACCGAAGAGTTGAAAACCGAGCTGCGCGAACTGGACGAACGCGTGTCCGCCCTGCGGCTGGAGTTGCTGCTGCGCGGGCCGTATGACAGCTCGCACGCGGTGCTGTCGCTGCACGCGGGCGCGGGCGGCACGGAGGCGCAGGACTGGACCGAAATGCTCTACCGGATGTATGTGCGCTACTGCGAGCGGCGCGGCTGGGCGGTGCGCGAGCTGGATATGCTCGATGGCGACGAGGCGGGCGTGAAGTCGGTCACCTTTGAAGTCGATGGCGAAAACGCCTACGGTTATCTCAAGGCCGAAAAGGGCGTGCACCGGTTGGTGCGGATCTCGCCCTTTGACTCTGCCGCGCGGCGGCATACCTCCTTTGCCAGCCTGGACGTGACGCCGATCTTTGACGAGGACGTGGGCGATATCAAGATCGATCCCGACGAGCTGCGCGTGGACACCTATCGGGCCAGCGGCGCGGGCGGGCAGCACGTGAACAAAACGGACAGCGCCATTCGCATCACCCATTTGCCCACCGGTGTGGTCGTTTCCTGCCAGCTGGAACGTTCGCAGCACAAAAACAGAGATACCGCGATGAAAATGCTGAAAGCCAAGCTGTTTGAAATGAAGGA
>WRCT01000132.1 GCA_009783775.1 Clostridiales bacterium
ATGATCGCGTGGCTGCTTAAAGAAGGATACACCATCATTACCGTGGGTGAATTGCTCCGCCTGCGCTGGGGTGAAATAGAACCGGGCAGGCAATACAACCGCGGCGCGCCAAGAAGATAAGCGTGTTCTCTTGCGTTCTAGTCCCAATAACTGTATCCCGCAAAAAAATCAAGCGACTCATTAAGAAAACCCAGTATTCGCATATTCCCCACCTGCACGCTCTTTTCTGTCATGAGGATGGAGTGCCGCTACACCCCACGCGCCCATCTATCTGGTTTCATCGTTTCTTGAAACGACACGGATTTTCACATATCACTTTTCATCAACTGCGGCATACGAACGCATCTCTGCTTATTTCCGCTGATGTAGACCCTGTTACACTGTCGGGCAGATTGGGACACGCAGACAAGCAAACAACGCTGAATCTTTATACCCATCTCCTCAAAAGCAGGGAAGAACAGGTTGCTAACAAGATGGAGAATATCTACTCAAAAATGGCTTGCAATACGCAAAAATAACGGACTTAGTCCCCAAATAGTCCCCAAAACATGATTTTGGGCAAAGAAAAACCCCAACGTAGTGGCCGCAAATGCCCTGTTTGTCGAGGTTTTTCAATTTATGGGTTTGGTGGTGAATATTACGTCTAAAACGGTCCACGCGCACGGGCGTCGCGGGTCCAGGCTCACGCGGTAAACAGGTCCATGCCCGCGCGCCGGAAAAACGCGTTTGTTAAACTGCATGTTATGCACCGAAAAACGGTGTAAATAACATCAGGAGGTCATTGAAATGACCAATTATCGAGAGATTCTGCGGCTACATAGTCAGGGAATCAGTCAACGGAGCATCGCAGCAAGCTGCGGATGCGCCAGAAGCACAGTGCAGCGGACGCTCATCCGCGCGGAGGAACATGGTTTAGTCTGGCCACTGCCGTCAGAAATGACGGAAGAGCGGTTGCGAAAAATATTTTCGCCACCGGGGGCAGTACCACTGCCGGTAGGCCATAAGGAGCCGGACTTTGAATACATCCACCGCGAGATGGGCAAGCGAGGCGTTACTCTGACTCTACTGTGGAATGAGTATTGCGCGCAGTGCCGTGAAGTCGGGGACATCCCATTCATGTACACAGCCTTCTGTGACCGGTACCGCAGATATGCCGCCCGTACGAAAGCCACCATGCACCTTGCGCACAAGCCCGGAGAGCAAATGGAAGTGGATTGGGCAGGGAAGACCATGGAAGCCCGGGACAATATTACAGGCGAAGTCATTCCGGCATATGTGTTCGTGGCAGTCTTGCCTTGCAGCGGGTATGCGTATGTGGAAGCATTTTTCTCCCAAGGACAGGAGGATTGGATTGCTGCACATATAAATGCCTATCAGTATTTCGGCGGCGTGACGCGTATTCTGATTCCGGACAATCTCAAAACCGGCGTGGCGCGTGCGGATTGGTATACCCCCGTAATCAATAGCTGCTATCACGAGATGGCGGAACACTACGGTACGGCGGTTGTGCCCACCCGTGTCCGCAAACCGAAAGACAAAGCTTCGGTGGAAGGCACTATCGGAATCGTGAGCACGTGGATTATCGCGGCGCTACGCAACCGAAAGTTTTTCTCGCTGCGGGAGATAAACGACGCGATATGGGAAAAACTGGACGAGTTCAATAACAAGCCTTTTCAAAAGAAACAGGGCAGCCGGTTGAGCGTTTTTCTGCAAGAAGAACAGTCGTATCTTGGGACATTGCCGGACAGGCCGTTTGAACTGGCCGAATGGAGGGTCTGCATTGTCGCCTATAACTATCATGTTTCTGTGGACAAGATGCTTTACAGCGTCCCCCATGAGTATATCAAGCAGGAAGTCAGCATTCGCCCGACACGCAGTACTGTGGAGATTTTTCATGGCGGAACCCGCATCGCCTCCCATCTGAGGAAACACGGCCATCCGGGGCAATATGTCACATTGCAGGAGCATATGCCTGAGAACCACCTCAAATATGTTCAGTGGAACGGGGAACGCTTTTTGTCATGGGCAAAGGCAATCGGGGAAAACACAGTGGCCGTTACAAAAGCAATCCTCGCTTCCCGAAAAATAGAGCAGCAGGCATACAGGATTTGCATGGCGCTCTTGAAACTGGCAGAAAAGTATTCCCCCACTCGATTGGAGGCGGCCTGTAAGCGGGCGTTGTCGTATACACCTACACCCGGATTCAAGAGCATCCAGACCATCCTGGCGACCGGACAGGACAAGCTGCCGGAGGAGGATGAATCTCCGCACGATGCTTCCGCCGACTTCGGTTTCACCAGAGGCCCGGGCTATTGGGGAGGTGACGGTCATGCTGAATGAAACGACAATGAACAAACTGCTTGAGATGCAACTGGATACTATGGTGGAATACTTGAGGAATCAAGGGAACTCAATCTCTTTTACCGCGCTGGCCTTCGAGGAGCGGCTTGGTCTGCTTGTTGACGCCGAGTGGTCGGCGCGCAGAAGTCGGAAGCTCACACGCTTAATCAGGAGCGCGCAGTTCCATCTTCCGAATGCCTGTGTCGAGGATGTAGAATATCTCCCCGACCGCAAACTGGATCAGTCCCTTATCTCAACGCTTGCTACCTGCGCCTATATTCAGGAAAAACACAATATCATCATCCTCGGCGCTACCGGTGCCGGGAAAACATATCTGGGCTGTGCGTTTGGTATCGCCGCCTGCCGCAGCTTTCTGCGCGTCAAGTATGTGCGTCTGCCGGATCTACTCAACGATCTTGCTGTCGCACGCGGCACGAACGCCTACCAGAAACTGATGAATCAGTGCAGACGAACTGAATTGCTTATCCTTGACGAGTGGCTCCTGCACAAACTGAAAGAGAGCGAGGCTCAGGATCTGCTGGAGGTCGTGGAGGCCCGACACCAAAAAGGGTCAACCATTTTCCTTTCTCAGTTCGCTCCCGCAGGCTGGCACACTAAAATCGGTGAAAGCACACTTGCCGAAGCCATCCTTGACCGTATCGTCCATAACTCCTATGAGATATTTATCGATGGCAAGGACTCCATGCGAAAGCGAAAAGGGTTGAAAAAGTAGTTGCATAACAGGGCGGGAATATGCATGATTTTGCTCCCGCCCTGTCAGTTTTTCCGGCGCGCGGGCATGGACCCGTTTACCGCGTGAGCCTGGACCCGCGACGCCCGTGCGCGTGGACCGTTTTAGACGTAATATTCACTCTGTGAAACCGAAGAGGGAAGAAAAGATTATATCGCACTTCACCTTCAGCTGTTTTTTCATTCACTCTACACTCTGCACTTTAGATAGTGATCAGTTCATAGTTGGCATTGCCCAATCCAATCTTTTCCCCATAAGAGATCTGCTCGCGCCAGAAGGTGGTGGGGTGGAGGCAGGTGAAATGGTCGCCTTTGGCGCTTTTAGGCAGCGCGCTGTTTGAAAATACGGGCGCGGCGTTGCAGAGGTCCGCAGCGGCCCGGTCGATCGCCACGCAGTCGAATGAGGCGAACATACCCACATCGGGCAGAATCGGCGCGTCATTGCTGCCGAAACAGTCGCAGTCGGGCGAGATGTCGATCGCCAGACTCACATGAAACTGGGGCCTATCCTTCACAATCGCGAGCGTATACTCGGCCATCTTGCGGCAGAGGATCTCGTGGCTCTCGTCCCAGAGCGGCGGGATCGCGTCAAAATTGCAGAGCGCCAGACAGCGCCCGCAACCGGCGCAGCGGGCGTGGTCGATGACCGCCTTGCCCTTTATCATATCAATGGCGTCCAGCCCGCAGCCGCGCGCGCACGCGCCGCAGCCCCGGCAGTGTTTGGCGTCGACCGACGGTTTGCCCGCCGCGTGCATTTCCATCTTGCCCGCGCGCGAGCCGCCGCCCATGCCGAGGTTCTTGATCGCGCCGCCGAACCCCGTCTCGCTATGGCCTTTGAAATGATTGAGGCTGATGATCATATCCGCGTCCCAAAGCGCGCGGCCGATCTTCGCCTCCTTGATATATTGCCCATTGAGCGGCACAAGCACCTCATCCGTGCCCTTCAACCCGTCCGCGATAAGCACATGGCAGCCCACGGCCTCGGGCGTGAACCCGTGCGCCCGCGCCACGTCCAGGTGCTCGAGCGCGTGCTTGCGTTTTCCGGCGTAGAGCGTGTTGCAATCGGTCAAAAAGGGCAGGCCGCCGCGCGCCTTGACATAATCGACAATGACCCGCGCCCACTGCGGGCGCAAAAAGGCCATATTGCCCGGCTCGCCGAAGTGGATCTTGATCGCGACGAACTTCTTTTCAAAGTCCAGCGAACCCAAACCGGCGGTGTGGATCAGGCGCTTTAACTTGGCGGGCTGGCTCTCGGCCAGCGTCGCGCGCATATCGGTGAAGTAGACGGGGGAGGTTTTCATGTGTAAATTCTACCACATAAAAATGGCTTTGTATATATCGAAGAGTGGAGTGTTGAGAGTGGAGTGGAGTGTTGAGAGTGGAGAGTGGAGCGAAGGAAAAAACTGCTGACGCAGTTTTCTATTGGATGGGGTGTTCGAGCGCCTATTCGTCATTGCGAGGAGAACAAAAGAAACATATGCAGGAAGGCAACCCGACGAAGCAATCCAGTAAACCTACTCCTCATCGGGAACATAGATAATCAGCTCGCCGACGCTGCAATTTAGTGCTTTGCATATTCTGTTAAGCACACTGTAGTCAATTTTCTTCACACGGTCGTGGTACATGGCATTGACGGTTGCACTGGACACGCCGGTCATACGGACGAGTTCGGCCATTTTTATTCTTTTTCCCCCCAGTATTGAGGACAGTTTGCAGTGCACAGACATAATAAATATCTCCTTACCGCTAAAATTTTACCATATAAAAATACTTTTGTATCCAATAAATACTAGGGAAATTGTTGGCGCATTATCTTTCCTCTTGACAAAACATATTTGAACATAGTAATATTATATTCATAGATAGCAATGATTGATACGAAGGAATCATTCACTCAAGGAGGAAACTTTTTATGAACAGCATAATCGAGGACTTATATTTCGGCAATGTCAACCCAAATGAGAGCTTGTGGACGCGGGATACAGAATACCAAAGGTTTGCCAAGCAGTCGGTGGAAAAGGAACGCGAGCTCGGCAATCAGTTAAATGGGGAAGAGAAAAAGCTGTTTGACGGTTTTGTGGGCGCAACCGGCAATATGCACGCCGCTGAGGTGCAGCTGCGGTTTGCGCAAGGATTCCGACTCGGCGCGAGGATTATGCTGGAGGCGCTGGCAGAGAATTGAGAGCCTGGATTGCTTCGTCGGGGGGCTTTCGCCTTTTATGACCTCCCCGCTCCTCGCAATGGGGCCCACTGATTAAATCGTGAGGGGGAA
>WRCT01000133.1 GCA_009783775.1 Clostridiales bacterium
GCAGCAGCATCTCCTCAAAGTCCTCCAGATCGTCCACAACGCCGTCCACGGTGTCTTCGAGATCCGCGATCTGATCCTCCTGCTCGGCCAGTTCCTCGGCGATCTGACCCAGGGTGTCGACCACCGCGGCAAAGAGTTTTTTCAGCTTTTCGTCGGCCAGGTCCAATCCGTCCAGCAAGCCGCTGACATAGGCTACTTTTTCAGAGATTCTGCTCATTTTTTCTTCCTCCTTACATTTAGACGCGTTCCATGTAATCGCCCGAGCGGGTATCAATGCGGATCATATCGCCTTCATTGATGAAGAGCGGGACAGAGGTTTTATAGCCCGTTTCCAGGGTTGCAGGTTTGGTCGTGCCGGTGGCCGTGTCGCCGCGAAAGCCCGGCTCTGTCTCCGTTACCTGCAGCTCCACAAAGTTCGCGGGCTCCACGGAGAACGGCGCGTCCTTGAAGAAACGGACCTTGACGGTATCGTTCTCGCGGATAAAGGGAATGGCCTCTTCCACCTGGGAGAGATTCAGCGGCAGCTGCTCGTAGGATTCCACGTCCATGAAGTAATAGAGCTCGCCGTCGGAATAGAGATATTGCATCTCCTTGTTTTCAATGTGTGCCTTGGGATACTTGTCCGACGGGCTGAAGGTGCGCTCCAGTACCGCGCCGGTCATCACATTCTTGAGCCGCGTGCGCACAAAGGCCGCGCCCTTGCCCGGTTTTACGTGTTGAAAATCCGCGATACTCCACACGTTTCCGTCGATTTCCACCGTAACGCCCTTGCGAAAATCCCCTGCTGAAATCATAACTTTGCCCTCCGTTTTTTTATAGAATAATCAGTTCCTTGGTCGTTGCCGTTAAGTTTTCGTGTCCCTTTTCGGTCAGCACGCAGCAGTCCTCTATGCGAACGCCGAACTGTTCGGGCAGGTAAATGCCCGGCTCGACGGTCAGAGTCATGCCCGCTTGTAAGCTTTCCTCCGCGCTTTGGGAGGCGGTGGGACCCTCGTGCACCTGCAAGCCAATTCCATGCCCCAGGCCGTGGCCGAAGTACGCACCGTAACCTTGCGCGGCGATAACCTCCCGCGCGACTGCGTCCAGTTCCCGACCGGTGATCCCGGGTCGCAACGCGTCGAGCGCGCGCTGCTGCGCCTGACGCACGAGGTCATAGACCTGACGCTGCCGCTCATCCGGCTGCCCGATGGCAACGGTGCGGGTCATGTCCGAGCAGTAGCCGTCCACAGTACAGCCGAAGTCGATCACCACAAGATCGCCGCGTTGCAGCTGTCTTTCGCCGGGTGAAAGGTGGCACATCGCGCCGTTTTCGCCGGAGCCTACAATGGGTGGAAAGGCCGGTCCGTCGCTGTCCAGCCTTGCGCAGAGATAGAGCAGCTCCGCCGCTACGCGCTTTTCGCTCATGCCCGGCCGAATCACATTCAGCAGTTCGGCAAAGGCTTGATCCGCAATGCCCTGCGCCTGACGCAGCTTTTTCACCTCGTCTGCCGACTTAATCAAGCGAAGAGTCCGACAGACCTTGCCGTAGGGCACAAAGTCCAGCCCCAGCGGGTCGTACACCGCCCGCGTGGCCACGCTCATGCTATCGTCTTCGAAACCGACACGCATGACGCCTTCCGCTTGGAGAAAGACCTTGATCTTATCCAAATAGTCGGCGCGTGTGATCTCGATCACTTCGCAGGCCGTCTGCGCCCGTACCTGGGCCGTGTAGCGGGAATCGGTCAGCAGGACGCTGCGGCCGCCCGTTACGATCAAGGTCGCGCTGTCACCTGCAAAGCCACTGAGATAGCGGACAGACGGCAAGCTTGTCAGCAATGTTGCGTCTACCCTATCCCCTTGCATGGCAGCGCGCAAGCGCGCAAGTCTCTCGTTCATCGGTTATACTATATCACATTTTTTCAAATGGCAATAGCGTTTTCAAGAATTCACTACATTTTGGGGCGTGCCCGCGAGAAAAACGCGGATATTTTCGCAGGTGATGTCGATCAACCGCTGCCGGGCGGACTTCGGCGCCCAGCCGTAATGGCCGGTGATGACGCAGTTGGGCGCGGCCAGCAGCGGGTTGCTCCGCGCGATCGGCTCACGGCTCACCACGTCCACCCCCACGCCCGCCAGTTTGCCCGAGGCCAGCGCGTCCGCCACGTCCTGCTCATTGAGCAAAACGCCCCGCGCAGTATTGAGCAAATAGGCGCCGTCCTTCATTTTCGCTATCGTGTCGCGGTTGATGATACCTACCGTATCGGGCGTGGCGGGGATATGCAGGCTCAACACATCGGAGTCCCGCAACAGGGTTTCAAAGTCCACGCATTTCCCGGGAAATGTGGGTTTCGGTGTTCTGCTGCAACCAATGACAGTCATGCCGAAGGCCGCGCCGATTTGTGCCACACGGCTGCCGATCAGGCCGCAGCCGAGAATGCCCAGGGTCTTGCCCGAGAGCTCCTCCGGCGCGCGCGTCCAGAAACAGAAATCGGGGCTGGCGGTCCACGCGCCCTGATGTACCAGCGCGTTGTGCAAGCCGACACCAAAGCTCAATTCGAGCAGCAATGCAAAGGTAAGCTGCGCCACTGCCTCCGTGCTGTAGGCGGGCACATTGCAGACCGTGACGCCCGCCTCCCGCGCTGCGGCAATGTCCACCACATCATAACCCGTGGCCAGCACGCCCACAAAGCGCAGCTTGGACGCGGCGGAACTTGTCAGAATTTCGCGGGGCAACTTAACCTTGTTTGTCAGTACGATCTGGGCGCCGCGCAAACGCTGTTCGACCATGCTCTCGTCCGTGCGGTCATAGACCGACAGCGTGCCAAAGGCCTTTAGCGGCTCCCAGCTCATATCGCCCGGGTTGACGCCGTGCCCGTCTAAAATAACAATTTGCATTGTTCGCTCCTTTTTTCTTATTCTACCACGAACCACACCAAAAACACAAATGACCGCAGCGGCGGAGATTTTTTCTAACCGCGAAACACGCAAAAAAGCGCGAAATACTCACGGGGGTTTTTCTTAACCACGAAAGGCACGAAATATCACAAAAAGATGGTTTTGTCATTCTGAACGTCCGCGAAGAATATTTTAACCACGAACCACACGAACCAGACGAAAGTGCATAAAACGGACCCCGACAAAAGCCGAGGCCCGTTTTTTTTGCAGCGTGTATCGACGGGCGAACACAGTACGCCCCTACGGTACGCTGGGCAGGCGGACTACGGTTCCAATGATTTTTCCAGCTGCACAAGGAAACGCAAAATCTTGGCCGCGTCAGCGGCGGAGACGGGCGCGTCGACAGGCCGTGTCACCTTGGCGTTGATTAAGCCCTGCTCGGTCAGGAGTTTCAGCTCGACCAAGTGCCGCAAAATCGCCGCCGCGTCCGCCGCGTTGACCACACCGTTGCAGTCGGCGTCGCCGCGCAGGGGGCCGTCTCCCGAACCAAACAAGTATTCCTCAACACCCAAGTCACTGACATTCATGCCGTCTTTCGCCGCAACTAAGAACAGAACTGTGTCGGGCGTGACGGTTATGGGACCTGTGTACAAAGTCCCATTTGTCACAATGCCATCTTCGCCATGCTCGAAGGGACTGAGATATTCAATCGCGTTGTAGTATTCGTCGGCACCGTATAAAAAGTAGTATATCTTCGCGCCCGGTGTTGCAGACGATAGCGTAACCGTTTGCGTTTCCGTATAGAATCCGGAGGGCACACTCACTACTGGCGTTTCTACTGTCTGTGGGAAGCCATATACGGGATATACTTCTGTGTCCTCGGTGACATAATCCAAATCTGCTGCCCAGTAGCGGAAAACCCGTCCGTCTATTGCGGCAAGATCTGCGGGGGCAATCGCACCGTCCTCATAGAGAACGGTTTGCGTTTCCAATACGGTGCCATCTTTATTGTAGAAAGTGACCGTATAGGTCGCCACATTATACCTGGCGGTGAGCACCATATTATCCGTTACCGCGTCGACAATGTTTCCGTCGGCTGTGCTCCAGCCCGCGAAAACTCCGCCGACCATTGTGGGAATGCTGTCGGTTGTAATGGGATCGCCATGTTTGTAGGTTTGCATGGCGAAATCCTCATCATCCCAATTGATGAATACAACCGTGTATTCCTTTTTCTCAAACACCGCCATAACTGTCATATCGGCACGGACATTGGTGACGCTCGTGTCCCAGCCGATAAAGCGGTAACCTTCTTTTTCGGGGATAGCCGGCAAGATGGCCGCCTGCCCCTCGATGACCTTTTGGCTGTCGATGACCGTGCCGTTCTCTTCGATGAAGGTGACAGTATGCGTCGGTTTCAATGCCTCAATGGTGGCGATATAAATGGGCGCCGAACTGCCTTCCAGAGAAATGACCACCACGAAGTCACCGGTTCCATCTTTGCCCACGGGGATTTTCGGGATAAAGGTAAAATCGTATTCACCGCCCGCGCCAAGGGTCATTTGCGCAACGTATACCAGCTGGCTCGCGGTGGGATCGACATTGGTGCCATGGTAGACCAAAAGCGTCGCCTTCTTGCCTCCCGCGTTCGCCAAGCTGCCTTGAATGTGATATGGCGTTCCCGTGGAATCCTCTCTGGATTCTGTAGTGGTATACAGTATCTTGTTGCCCTCATTATTCACATTGGCTGCGTACCAGGAATCCGCCCCATAGCCGCCATAGAGATTGACGCTGCCGTCCACCACCCTGATTACCGCCAGCTCGGTGAGGGTTTTTGTCTCCTCCCACTCACCCGGATAACCCATGCTGTCTGCGTATTGAGAACTGTAATCATAATAGATGTTCCCGTCGCGCAGGTTTTCGTAACGATAGCGCTTATAATTGTAGAAGGTATCGGTCCAGTTGTTGCTCTTATAGCGATAAACCGGATATTGCTCCACTTGTCTTGTGGTTGTGGCTGTAGGCGGCGTGCCGATTGTCCATGCCGTCCACGCCTGCCATTGTTCAAAGGTATAGGTATAGATCCTGGTTCTGTCACGGTATCGGTTTCCCGCACCGGAGTTCGTGCTGTTTGTGGTGGTTTCATAATACCAAGGGCGACCGTCAGAGAAAGACCGTGTGATTCGTTTCCCATTTGCCGAGCCGGATTGCGTAATACTGGAGTGAGATGTCGTTTCCCAACGTTCCGTCCAGCTGCTTTCGAGTATGGTTTTTTTGCACTCCGGACAGGCAATACCGTAATTCGTGTGTCGATAGTCGCATGGGATACATCTGAAGTAGTAATGCCAATCACGAGTAGAAAAAGGCAAGGGAGGCGAGGCGAGCAAAGATAAAAGCGATGAGGCCATTCTCTGAGCGCACCTTGGAA
>WRCT01000134.1 GCA_009783775.1 Clostridiales bacterium
ACCGGCGCGGTGATGGAGCGGCACCACTTAGAGCCCATCGCCGAGGCGATACAGGAGGCCGATATTCTCGCCGTTACGGACGAGATCTATGCCGAACTGACCTTTGACGGCAAGCGGCACTGTTCCCTGGCAAGCCTGCCGGGGATGATAGAGCGTACTATTGTGCTCAACGGCTTTTCCAAGTCCTTTTCCATGACGGGCTGGCGCCTGGGCTATGCCGCCGGGCCGGAGGAGATCATCGCCGCCATGCGCAAAGTGCACCAGCTTACCATGCTGTGCGCGCCCACCACCTCGCAGGTGGCCGGCATCTACGCTTTAGAGAGTGGCATGGCGACCGACTGGGCGGATGTACGCGCCATGCACGACGAGTATGAGCGCCGCCGCATTTACATCATGAATAGCTTCAACGCGCTGGGGCTGACTTGCCACGAACCCAAGGGCGCATTTTATGTCTTCCCCGACATCTCCGCCTCGGGCCTTGCCAGCGAAGATTTCTGCGACCGGCTGCTGGCCTCGCAAAAGGTCGTCTGCGTGCCCGGCACCGCCTTCGGCCCGCTGGGCGAAGGCCATATCCGCTGCTGCTACGCAACCTCGATGGACGACATCAAAGAGGGTATGAGACGCATCGGGGTATTTATGAAGGAATTAGGAGCGAGGAGTTAGGAATTAGGAATTGCGGGGTGTTTTGCAGGCGCGATTGCATGGGTTACTTAAATGAAATCAAAGAAACTGCATTGGCAGTTTTCTCCTTCATTCCTCACCCTTCACTTCTCACTCCTCATTGACTGCTATGAACACACGCGTCTTAACAACCCTTGAATTCGATAAGATCCGCGCATTATGCGGTCAATTTGCTGCGTCGGCTTTGGGCAAGTCCCTTATCGACGCATTGGTTCCTTCCGGCAAAATAGAAACCGTCACAACCCTGCTCGAGCAAACCGCCGAGGCCGACGCAATCTTCCGCCGCTCGGGCAAAACGCCTGTCCAGGGCTTTGACGACATCCGCCCGTTACTCCAACATATTCATGCCACGCTGGCCTTTACCATGAAGGAGTTGCTGCAGGCGGCCAATTGCCTGCAAGCCTCTCGCCTGGCACGTCAGACGATCCAAGCCGCCGAAACGGGCACGCTCCTGCAACATATGGCAAACCAACTGGCAGCGCGGCAGGACATCGAGGCCGAGATCCACCGCTGCATTCTCAGCGAGGAAGAGGTCTCCGACAACGCCTCGCCCGAACTCTATAAGATCCGCCGCCAAATGCGCATTGTCACCGAGCGTGTACGCGAAAAACTGAACCAGATCATCAAAAGCCCGACCAACCAAAAGTATTTGCAGGACCCCATCATCACGGTCCGCAACGGGCGTTACGCCATTCCCGTCAAGGCCGAGTGCCGCGGCCAGATCCCGGGCCTCATTCACGAGCAGAGCGGCAGCGGCCAAACCCTGTTTGTCGAACCCACCGCAGTCGTCGAGCTGGGCAATGAGTACAAGCGCCTGCAGGGCGAGGAATCCAAGGAGGTCGAGCGGATTTTAGCCGGTCTCACATCGCTGCTTGCGCCCGCCGCCGACGAGCTGTACACGAGCATCGGCCTGCTGGGCGAGCTGGACCGGATCTTTGCCAAAGCCATCCTGGCCCGCGAGATGCGCGCCCACTGTCCCAAACTCAACGGTGAGGGCAAAATCAACATTCTGAACGGACGGCACCCCCTGCTCGACAAGCAGACCGTCGTGCCCATCTCCCTGCACCTGGGGCAGGACTTCGACTGCCTGATCATCACCGGCCCCAACACGGGCGGCAAAACGGTCTCGCTCAAAACCGTCGGCCTGTTCACGCTCATGGCTTGCGCGGGCCTGTTTGTGCCCGCCGATGTCGGCACCGAGCTCTCCGTCTTCTCTGAGGTGTTCGCCGACATCGGTGACGAGCAATCCATCGAACAATCGCTTTCGACGTTTTCTTCGCACATGACCAATCTCATTCACATCCTGCGCAAAGCGGATCATCGGACGCTCGTGCTGCTCGACGAACTCGGCGCGGGCACGGACCCCGTCGAGGGCGCGGCCCTGGCGCAGGCGATCCTCGAGTACCTGCAAGCAAAAGGCGCCACGGTGATGGCGACCACGCATTACAGCGAGATCAAGGCCTTCGCCCTGTCGCGCCCGCGTATGCAAAACGCGTCGATGGAGTTTGATGTAAACAAGCTCTGCCCGACATTTCGGCTGTTCATCGGCATACCGGGCAAGTCCAACGCCTTTGAGATCTCGGCGCGGCTAGGGCTGTCCGATGAGATCATAAAAAGCGCGCGGCGGTTTTTGAAGAAGGAGGACGTCTCCTTCGAGGACGTGCTGGCCGGCGCCGAAGAGCAGCGACGCCTTGCCGAACAGGCCCGTATCGAAACCGAAACCGAGCGTGAGGCGGCGGCAAAGGTCCGGTCCGATCTACAGGCCAGGCAACAGCAGCTGCGGCAGGAGCGGGACCGCCTGCGTGAGAAAGCGCGTGAGGACGCGCGGCTGATCGTGACCGAGACCAAGGGCGAGATGGAGCGGTTGATCGCCGAGCTGCGCAAGCTGGAGAATATCGACAAATCCGCGTTGGAGCGCGCCCTGCAGCAGTCGCGGGACGGTATGCGCCAGTCCGAGGAAAAGCTGCGCGAACACATCGCCAAACGCGTGGGGGAGGGGAGAGCGCCAACCACCGTTCAACCTGGCCAGCGGGTGCACGTCGTCAGCATTGACGCGGAAGCGAATGTCCTAAAACCCCGGGACAACAAGGGCCAGGTGCAGGTCATGGCCGGCGTGATGAAGTTAATCGTGCCGCTTTCCGATCTGCGGCTTATCGAAGAAAAAACAAAACCTCAACCGAAACCGGAGGGGCGGGAAGTATTATCCGATGTGCGCGCGATGAAACCGGAACTCGATCTGCGCGGCTGCTTGGTGGACGATGCGCTGCTGGAAATCGACCGTTATATCGACGACTGTGTGATGGCCGGCCGCAAGGAGTTCAATATCATTCACGGCAAGGGCACGGGTGCGCTGCGCAGCGGCGTCCAAACCTATCTCAAGAAACACGCCAAGGTCGAAACCTTCCGCCTCGGCGCCTATGGCGAGGGCGACGCGGGCGTTACGGTCGTCACGCTGCGGTGAACCGCAGGTTTCCGCTTGCAAGTTATGTGTAATAAGTATAGACTACAAATGTCAAGGGCAAAATGCAGCAGATTATGGGAGGACGCCTGTGGAATACGGAACGATAAAAATAAAGCTGGATGAACTTATTGAAAAAGTAGGCATCAGCAAAAATAAGTTGAGTCACCGAGCCGAAATGCAGCGTTCACAAATTAACCGCTATTGCAACAATGAAATATCAAGATTGGACACAGACGTGCTTGCCCGTTTATGCACTGCCATGAATTGTGACATCGGTGACTTGCTGGAGTTTGTCCCTCCGGCAGAAAGAGAGTAGCGAAAGGTAAATAACAGTCAATCCTCCGTCAGGCTTCGCCTGCCACCTCCTTTCAAAAGGAGGCTTTTCTGTCCCGCGTGAGCGCAAGGCTCCTTTTGAAAGGAGCTGTCGCCGTAAGGCGACTGAGGATTGACTGAATACTGACCACTGCTCACTGACCACTGACGGTCAAAACACCCGTCTCCCGCATACAAAATTCCGCACCCAATAGGCGGAAAACGAACTGGTCATGACCTTACCCTGTGAGGACGAGGCGTGGATAAATTTATTCCCGCCGATGTAAATGCCCGTGTGGCTGACGGTGGGGGAGCTGTCGTTGCAGAAGAACAGCAGATCGCCCGTTTTCAAATCGGACTGCTCGGAAATCAATGTCCAGCTCGAATTTTCGGAATAACTCCTCGAGGACAGACGGCTCACCTTCACACCCGCCTTGGTCAGACAATAGTAAACCAACCCAGAACAGTCAAAGGAATCCGGCCCTCTCTTGGCCCACTCATAGGGCTTGCCCAACTGATCGTTCGCGCAGGCGATCAACCCGCTGACGCTCTTGGCATAGCTCTTGCTGTCGTCGCCGGAGGGCGGCCTCTGCGTCGTCTCGGGCTTGGGTGTAGCAGTCGGTTTGGCCGTTGTGCCGGGCTTTGGTGTCGAAGAGGGTTTCTTTGTCGGCGCGGGCGTGCGTGTGGGGCGCGGCGTGACGGGTGCGGGCGAGGGCGTTGGCGTGACTTTGGACGTGGATTCGACCGCCTCGTCGGAGTAGATCAGCTCCCAGTCGGAATGGTTGACCCTGCCGCTCACGCCCATGCCGTTGCTCGCCTGGAACACCATGACGGCCGTTTCGGTATTCGGCCCGAAGAACCCCGAAATCTTATCGGTATAATAACCCATCTCCGTTAAACGGTACTGCAAGTTTTCCACATCGCTGCCCGAATCGGCGAGCTTGAGCTGATAGGTCTGTGCATTCGGCAGATAGAGCAGCTCCTGCAACGCGGCGTCCGCCACGCCCGTTTGCTCCCGGTCGATCGAACGCTGAAAGAGGCGTACCGCCTCGGCAAGCGAGCTGTTGAACCGCGTCGAGGGCATATCGTAGTCCAGATAACCCAGCGTCATCAGCTGCGCCTGCAAGGCCTCGACCGCCGCGTTGTCGTCCCCGAGTTTCAAAGTGGAATATTGCGAGACCGTAATCTCGGAATCGCCCGGGCCGTCGGACGCGAGATCAACCGTGTCCGTCGTCTCCGGCAAGGCAACCGCTTGCGCGGCCTCGGGCGCGGCAATCAAATCGGTCTCGGCCGTCGCAACGATGGGAATCCAGCTGTTCCTCAAAAAAAGCACGGCGAGAAAGGACAGCACGACCAGCCCGCCCAGCACGGACAGGAAGATTGTGACAAGCAGGGAGGGTGACCGCCTGCTTTTTTTCTCGGCTTTTCTACTCATACTGACATTATAACACCCTTTTTGTCACGAAGTCGTAAACAAACTACGAACTATGTTATAATACTTACATGGCAATACTGACTGTCACAAACTTGGCAAAGCATTTTGGTGAGAGAATCCTGTTCTCCGACATATCCTTTTCCATCGCCTCCGGCGAGCGGATCGGCCTGATCGGCGTAAACGGCTCGGGCAAGACCACCCTGCTGCGCATTCTGCAAGGCAGGGAAACGGCCGACGCGGGTACCGTGCGCCTGGCCGCCGGACTGACGGCGGGTTTTGTGGAGCAAAACAACGTCTTTGCCCCGGGTG
>WRCT01000135.1 GCA_009783775.1 Clostridiales bacterium
CGCAATGGGGCCCACTGATTAAATCGTGAGGGGGAATAGTCGGCCTGCCAAAAGCTCCTATGTTGGGACCATTCTGATAGCCAACCTACCCTGCGAACGATTTAATCAGGGGTTCCAATGACGTTGTGAGGAACGGCGGTTAGTGGACAGGTCTATTGTAGTTTACCGATAAAACAAATTGCTGAATATCACGCCGGAGACTACCGCCGCCAACATCGCCGCAAGGGCCACGGGAATGGCAAAGCGGGTTTTTTTCACGCCCACCGCGCCGAAGTAGAGGGCGATCGTGTAGAAGATGGTCTCTGAGGCGCCGACCAGAATGCCCGCCGTAAAGCCGACTTGCGAGTCCGGCCCGTATTGCGAGAATATCTCCGTCGCGGCGGCGATGGCGGCGCTGCCCGAGAACGGCCGCACCAGCAACAGCGGCAGCAGGCGCGCGTCCAGGCCCAGCGGCTCCACGGCGGGCGCGAGAAAATTGGTCAGAAAGCCCAGCGCGCCGCTGTCACGAAAGACGGCGATCGCCAGCATAATGGACGCCATGACGGGGATCAATTTTTTGAGTAGCGGCAACGCATTACCCGCGCCCTCGACAAACGTCGAAAAGACGTCCACGCGCAGCACGGCCGCCAGTCCGATGACCGCCAAAATCAAAAGGGGCGTGGTGGCCGCGATCATCGCGCCCTTCTCCTATGCGTCAGAATCCGGCAGAGCAGCACGGCGACCAGCGTGGAGCAGATCGACGAGAGCAAGATCGGCGTCGCCACGGCGGCGGGGGCCGCGCTGCCAAAGGCCGCGCGCAGGGAGATCATGCCCGTGGGAATGATCTGCAAACAGGCGGAGTTGATGGCCAGCAGCACACACATTTCGTCGGTAGCCACGCCCGGCCTGGGATTGTTCAGGTTCAGCTTGCGCATGGCGGCAATGCCGAACGGCGTGGCGGCGTTGCCCATACCCAGCATATTCGCGGCGAAGTTGCCCGCGATCTCCTCGCCCGCCTCACCCGCGTTGGGAAAGAGAAAGGCGATCGCCGGCCGCAGCGCGCGCGACAGCTTGCCCAGCAGGCCCGTCTTTTGCAGCACGCCCATGAGGCCCATCCAAAAGATATAGGCGCCGGCCAGCGAAAGGCAGAGCGTCACCGCATCCTGCGCGCCGCCCATCAGCGAGGCCAGCGTCGCGTCCCCGCCTTTGAGCCAGGTCTCCAAGCCAATGCCCACCGCCAGCAGGATAACAAATAGACTGTTCATATGAACAGTCTATTAGGCAGGGGGCGGGGTTATGTAGTTACAGGTTACAGGTTACAAGATCGCTCACGCGGGAAGAGTAACCGCGAAAGACAAGAAAACAACGAATGACGCAAAATCAAATTGTCATTCTGAACAAAGTGAAGAATCTTGCCATACCATCGTTCAGATCTTTCGCTCCGCTCAAGATGACAGGGCATTTTTGTATTATTTCGCGGGGTTCGCGGTTTTCTTCGGTTCCCTGCGGTTCACAAACAACTTCTGCACTTCGCCGCTGATCAGCTGCAGGGACGCCAGGCCGATGATGATCAGCCAATGCCAAATGCTGAGGGAAACCACCTCAAACACGACGGCCAGCGGCGGCACCAGCGCGACGGCCAGGATAAACAAGATGGAGAAGAGGGAAGAAAACAGCACGCCCTTGTTGGACAAAAAGCCGACTTTGAAGATGGACTGCTCGCTCCGCACATTGAAGATGTTGATGACCGACGCCCAAGCCAGCACAATGAACGCCATCGAGATACCCACCGCCGTGTCGGGCGCGCAGGCCGGCGTGACGTAGACAAAGCGGCCGATGTAAAACGCCGCCAGCGTAAGGATACTGAACGTCACCGACCGCTGCGCGATCTTAAAGCCCAGCCCGCCCGCGAAAATGCCCGCGTTCTTGGGCAGCGGCGCCCGTTTCATCACGCCGTATTCGGGCCGCTCGAAACTCAAAAAGAACCCCGGAATGCCGTCCGCGACCACGTTGATCAGCAGAATCTGTAAGGCCATGATGGGCGCGCCCCAGCCCAAAATCACGCCGACGAGCATGATAAAGATCTGCGCGAAGTTGACGGAGAGCAGGAAATAAACCGTCTTTCGGATATTGTCGTAGGAGGTCCGGCCCTCCGCGATCGCGTCCACAATGGTTGCAAAGTTGTCGTCCGTGATCACCATGTCCGCCGCGCTCTTGGTCACTTCCGTGCCCGCGATGCCCATCGCCACGCCCACGTCGGCGGCTTTCAAAGCGGGCGCGTCGTTCACGCCGTCGCCCGTCATGGCGATGACCTCGCCGTGTTTTTCCCAGGCCTTGACGATATTGATCTTGTCCTCCGGACTGACCCGCGCGTAGACGGACACGTCCCGCACTTGCTCGTACAGGTCCTGCTCGGACATATCGGCAAGTTCCACACCCGTCAGCGCGCGGTCGCCCTCGCTGAATATACCGATCTGCTCCGCGATGGCCTTGGCGGTCTCCACATGGTCGCCCGTGATCATCACGGTCTTGATCCCCGCCTCTTTGGCGCGTTGCACGGCGCCTTGGCTCTCCGGACGCGGCGGGTCGATCATGCCCACCAGCCCCAGCAGCGTCAGGTCCCGCTCAATCGCCCCGGGGCTCAAGTCCGATGGCATACGGTCATATTTCTTATAGCCGATGGCGATCACACGCAGGGCCTGCCGCGCAAACGCGTCGTGCACATCTGTAGCTTTTGCGCGCAAGTCCGTGTCCCACGAAACGGGAATGCGGTCGAACGCGCCCTTGGTCACGACCAGGTAATCGCCGTTGACGTGATGGATCGTGGTCATGCGTTTGCGCGTGGAGTCAAAGGGCAGTTCAAAGACCCTGGGATACTCGCGCTCCGCGTCGACGCGCGTTAAGCCCTTGTTGTGCAGCAGGCGGATAATGGCCAGCTCCGTCGGGTCGCCCACGACTTTCTCCTCGTCGCCGACGATCTCGATCGTCGCGTTGCTGCACGAGGCCAGCAGCTCTAAAAGATGAAGTTCCTTGAGGCCAAAGGCCTCCGCCGCGGCCTTGGGCGGCAGGTCCACCTGCCAGACCTGCTGGATCTTCATCAGGTTCTGCGTGAGCGTGCCCGTCTTGTCCGAGCAGATCACGGAGGTGTTGCCGATCGTCTCCACGGCGGGGATCCGGCGGATGATCGTATTCTTTTTGACCATATTGTGCACGCCGTGCGACAGGATCATGGTCACGATAATCGGCAGCGTCTCGGGCACCGCCGCGACGCCCAGCGAGACGCCGACCAGCAGCATTTTGGTCAGCGAGCCGTCATGCACAAAGACGCCGATCAAGAAAATCAACAGCCCCGCCAGCAGCGCGACCACACAAAGGCGCATGGCCAGCTGCTGCAAGCGCAGCTGCAAGGGCGTTTTTAACTTTTGCGTATTGTTGAGCAGGCCGGCGATCTTGCCCATTTCGGTCTGCATGGCCGTTTCCACGACCACGGCCAACCCGCGCCCGTTCGTCACAAGACAACCCGAATAGACCATGTTCAGCCGATCGCCCAGGGGAACCGTCTCGGCCAACGCAACGTCGGGATCCTTTTCCACGGGCAGACTTTCGCCCGTCAGGCCGGACTCGTCCACTTGCAGGCTGTGGCTCTCTATCAGCCGCGCGTCGGCGGTGATGATATCCCCCGCCGCCAGCGAAACGATGTCGCCCGGCACCAGCTGGTCCGCGTCCACCTTTTGCTTTGTACCGTTGCGGATCACCGTCGTCTGGCTGGAGTTGAGTTTCTTTAATGCCTCCAACGCCTTCTCGGCCTTGCTCTCCTGATAGATGCCCAGCACGATATTGATCACGACGATGGACAAAATCACCCCGACCTTCGGCCAGCCCTCGCCCTCGGTGATGGCCATATAGGCCGCGATGCCCGCCGCGACCAGCAGAATGATCGCCGTAACCTCCATCAAATGATGGCCGATTTTCTTAAACAGGCCGTCCTTCTTTTTTTCCTCGAACTGATTTAAGCCGTGCCGCGCCTGCCGCTGCGCAACTTCGCTCCCGCAAAGCCCCTGCGCCGCGTCCGTGCCCAGCGTTTCCAAAACTTCCCCAATGGGTTCCTTTACCCATAGCATAGAATGCGCCCCCTTTGTGAAATCGTTGTCAGATGGTGTCTATCTGTGTATATGCCTGCACGCTTTCCCGCTCCTCGGGCGGGAATTTTCTGTTCAGCTCAAAGAGCTGAAAGGCCGCGATGCCGGACAGCAGAAGAAAAATGGCGAGGCAAATCCATATTCGCTTGTCGAACACAATGGCTTTTCCCTTTACGGCGCAAGTAAGAAGTATCGTGGCGGCGGAGACGATGGTAACTAAAATGATCATGTGCGGCCAGCCGAAGTCAAAAAACCAGTTCAGAAAATAGTATGGGAGCGATAAGAGAGAATACATATTGTGCAGCAGATCGCTGCCCGTGTGATAACCCACCCCGACGAGAAGAATCCATGCCAACATATAATAACAAAAGGAGAGAAATAAAGGCTTAAAGAGCGCCGACGCCTTTTCGGGCAGTTCCGTTTTTTTCGTATGCCATCGCCATAAAAAAACCAGCAAGATTGTGGGGAGCGTAATGAAAAGCACCCACACAAAAACGGCAAGGACGGATTCGCCCAACCAGCCGAGCGGGTATAGGGATTCAATCAGCATTACAAACAGAGCGGATGCATAGACGCCAAAGGTCACCGCTATCGGCGAAACCAAAAACGCCATTAAATACGCGCTCTTATATGTTTTCTTTTTCTCTGCCATTTCCATATCCATATAATAGCATTTCACCGACACAAAAACAAGGGGCAGACCCCCTCACACCCGAACGGATTATTTAACCCCATAAGTTTTTTCGAAAGGGGGGCGCGGGGGGAAACCTTTTTTCTAAAAAAAGCCCCCCCCCCGCAAAAACAAACTATAAAATCAACCTTATTTCCTCGTCCTGCCCCTGGCGCGCTTGTGCGCGCCGATCATGCCCGGGCGCAGCTCGGTTTTGGCCTTGATCTCCTCGCCGGTTAAGGCGCGTATCTCGTCGCGCAGCTTGGCCGCTTGTTCAAATTCCAGCTCCCGCGCCGCGCGCCGCATTTCCTGTTGCAGAATCAGCAGCCGCTCTTTTTTCTCATCCTCGGTGAAAGAAGTTTCTTCCTCGTCCAGA
>WRCT01000136.1 GCA_009783775.1 Clostridiales bacterium
ATACCTCCACCAGCACGCAGCGGGCGCCTTTTGCGCGCAGTGCGATCACGGCGTCCAAAATACAATAAGCGGTCGGGTCGCCCAGCGGGCTTCTGCCGACACATTCCACGCGCGTGCCCGTAATGAGTCCCACGTCCTGCAGCCGCCTGCGCATACGGCCCGAGGCCCTGTTTTCGCATACGATGCCGGACTGGCCGCGGCGTAAGCACGGCAGCTCTACTTTTGGCATTCCCTGTCCCCCCGAAAATAAATCTCATTCGCATGGTATGCCCCTTGCCTTTTCTCTGTTACTGACAAAATGCGCACAGTCTGCATAATTTATAGTAAACCAATGAGGTAATGAAATGTATAGGAGAATCATAATGAGACAAGAGAATTGTGGTTGCAGACAGGAAATCTGCTGCTGTAAAGATAGAGAGTGCCTAGAGCCCAACCCGTGCTGTGAAAACCATGACGGCTGTCGGGACGATGAGACGCTTCAGATCCGCGTCGGGATTTTAGAGGTCAAAGAGGGCCTGAAGGATATTTGTGACGACAGGGACCGCGACGGCGGATTTAAGATCCTTTGCGGCGTGGCTAAAATGCAGGAAGGGCTGCGCTGCGTCACGAAAAACAGGCGGAGCAACGCGCAAAGGGCGGTCGATTGCCTGCTGGCGGGGCTCTCTGAGATTTGCCTGGGCGCGGCGGATATTTTAGAATGCCGCAGGGACAAAGGCATCTGCGAGGTTTTCAAGGGGATCCAGCGCTGTGAGGCGGGCTTGCTTGAACTCTGTCCCAAGCCGTGTAACTAATATTAAAGCATAGGCCCGCATATAGTTGGTATGAAAAATCTTCGGGAGACCAACCATGCGGGCAACTGCCTTACCAACAGAAAAAGCGCGGGAACACTTTGCGGGCCTGACCCCCGAGCAGGTGCGGCAGCAGCGGGTGCTGTTCGGCAGCAACACGCTGACCAAACGCAAGCGCAAGAGTTTCTTGGGCAAGTTTTTGGAGAGTTTCGGCGACCCCATCATCAAGGTGCTGCTGGTCGTGCTGGGCGTGAATGTCATTGTGCTGTTTCGCACCTTTGACTGGTATGAGTCGGCGGGCATCGCGCTGGCCATACTGGTCGCAACGCTGGTGTCCACCATCTCCGAATACGGCAGTGAGTCCGCCTTTGAAAAGTTGCAGGCCGAGGCGGCGGGCATTCGCTGCAAGGTGCAGCGCAGCGCGGGCACGCTGGAACTGCCCATCGGCGAGATCGTCGCGGGCGACTTGATCCTGCTGCAGACGGGCGACAAAATCCCCGCCGACGGCACGATCCTCTCCGGCGAGGTCGATGTGGACCAATCTACCCTAAACGGCGAGGCGAGGGAAGTCATCAAGTCCGCTGACGGCAAGGTCGGCGACGGGCTTGAAAACGGGTGCGCGGTTTTTCGCGGCACGGTGGTCTGTGCGGGCGAGGCGGTCATGCGGGCCACTGCGGTGGGCGACAGGACCTGGTACGGCAAGCTGTCGCACGAGATGCAGGAGGAGACCCGCAAAAGCCCGCTCAAGGCGCGGCTGGAAAAGCTGGCCGCGCGGTTGAGCGCGCTGGGTTATATCGGCGCGGCCGTGGTGGCTTGCGCCAATTTGTTCAATCATATTTTTATTCACTTCAAGTTTGATTTTCAGCTCATCGGACAGTTCTTGAGCGCGCCCGGTAATATTGTCAATCTGGCGTTGGAGACCGTGACGCTCTGCGTGATCGTGATCGTCGTCGCCGTGCCGGAGGGCTTGCCCATGATGATCACCATTGTGCTGTCCGCCAATATGCGGCGCATGATGAAGGACCATGTGCTGGTGCGCAAGCTGGTGGGGATCGAGACGGCGGGCAGTCTGAACATACTGTTCACGGACAAGACGGGCACTCTGACGCGCGGCAAGCTGAAGGTGCACAGTTTTATCAGCGGGGACGGCAAGACGCACAAAAACCTTGGCGATTCGGACAACGCCTTGTTTCAGCTGCTGTATACAAGCATTTGCGCGAACAACGGGGCGGTGATGTCGGGCAACGGGCCAAAGCGCCGCGCGATCGGCGGCAACGCGACGGACCGCGCACTGCTGGAGTTCGCCGACCGCAACGCGAAATTCTGCTCCGCCGTGGAAAAGCTGGAAGTGATCCCCTTTGACAGCCGCCGGAAGTTCTCCGCGACACGGATCACGGGCCCCTATCGCCTGACGCTGGTGGCGGGCGCGCCGGAGAAGGTGTTGGCGCGCTGTGATTGGTGTTATGACGCGTCGGGTGAGCGGCGGCCCTTCTCGGCAAAGGGCGCGGTGGCCGGCGCAATGCGGCTGATGTCGCAGGATTCGGTTCGGTTTATCGCCGTGGCGACAAGCGAGCAGGCGGTGACGACGCGCGGCGCTTTTCCCGCGTTGACGCTGGTGGGGCTGGTCGGCATCCGCGACGAGGTACGGCCCGAGGCGAAGTCGGGCGTGATGGCTGTGCAGGGCGCGGGCGTGCAGATCGTGATGATCACGGGCGACAGCCCCGATACAGCCTGCGCGATCGCGCGGGAGGTGGGCATTCTTTCGTCGGCCAGGGATCTGGCGCTGACCTCAACAGATATCGCGGCTATGAACGATGAGCAATTGAAACGAGCCCTGCCGTGTCTGCGCGTGCTGGCGCGGGCGCTGCCCTCGGATAAGAGCCGTCTGGTGCGCTTGGCGCAGGAGATGGATCTTGTGGTGGGCATGACGGGCGACGGGGTGAACGACGCGCCCGCGCTGAAAAAGGCGGACGTGGGGTTTGCCATGGGCAGCGGCACAGAAGTGGCCAAAGAGGCGGGCGATATTGTAATCCTCAACGACAATATCCTCTCGATCGCCAAGGCGATCCTGTATGGACGCACGATTTTTCACAGTATCCGCAAGTTCACCGTGTTCCAGCTCACGGTCAATCTCTGCGCTGTGGGCCTGTCCATTATCGGGCCGGTGCTCGGTTTTGACACGCCCGTGACGGTGCTGCAAATGCTGTGGGTGAATATGGTGATGGATACATTGGCGGGCATTGCCTTTTCGGGCGAGCCGCCGCTGCCCGCGTATATGAAGGAAAAGCCGAAAAAGCGAGAGGAGAGCATTGTGATCGGACCCATGCTGGGGCAGATTCTTTACATGGGGATCTATATTATCCTGCTCTGTCTCGCCTTTTATAAGCTGCCGGGGCTGTCGGGCTTTGTGCGGCCCTCGGAGGATCCGATTTATTTTCTGACCGCTTTCTTCGCGCTGTTTATGTTCGCGGTGATCTTCAACAGCTTTAACGCGCGCACCGCGCGCAAGAACCCGCTGGCGAACATCGGGCGCAATCCGGCCTTTGTGGTTGTAATGGTATTCGTCTGCGCCGTGCAGGTCGCTATGCTTTACTTCGGCGGCGCGCTCTTTCGCACGGCCGCGCTGACCCCGCAAGAGTTGCTCTGCTGTATCGCGCTTGCCTTTACCGTAATTCCTATGGATTGGATCAGGAAAGGGGTTTTAAGAGGGCGGTAAAGAACCCGCTAGGGCAGGGTATCATAAGCCTCAATGCGATAGCCATACCATTCATCCGCCCAATCAGGGTCCCATAGATGCTCGTATTCCCTGGGGTAGTATAGGATAGTATTCTCGTTGTCGTATCCCAATTCATCATCATTCATTTTAACAATCGGCGGGCGTCCCAAAAAATATACTTCCGAAAACCACTCCAGCGCGGCGTATTCGATTGTCCTCAGCGAAGCGGGAAGAATAACCCGTTCTATAATGGTTGAGAGAAACATCTCTTCCGTTATTGTCTTAACGCCTTCCGGGATAATCAAAGTGCCGATTGCGACATCTTCAAAAGACAGCTTATTGATGTTTCTTACTGTACTTGGAATTCTCAGCTCCGATAGAATTAAGCCATGTAATGAGCACCAGCCCGTTTGAGCTAAGCCGTGTGGTAGTATCAGCAAATTGAATTGCGAATAACAAAAGGCCCAATCCCCAAGGGACTTTACTGATTTTGGCACAGTATACTCAGCTACTTTTTTCCCGCTCGGATAAGATATGAGTTGTTGCATATTCTTACTGAACAGCACGCCATCTACTGTACAATAGGATTTGTTTTTTGCGTCAACAATATATTCGCTTACGAAAATTTGAGCGAATGCCCATTTGCCGATAGAGGTCACATTCTCAGGTATGGAAAAACTTGATGTGATACGGCAATTAAAAAACGCCCGTTCGCCAATAGTTTTGAGACTATCGGGCAGGCTCACTTGCTCCAACTCCATGTATCTAAACGCGCTGTTGCCTATAGTGGTTATTCCTTCTTCTACCACAATTCGGTCAAACAACCGTTCTCCGCCGCCCTCAGGGGCTGAAAACCAGTCTCCCAATTCTATCCACGGAGCAGATCTTTCATAATCCCAAATTGGAAAAAATCCCTTTCCCCATGCGCTGTAATCCCACATCGCGCCCTTGCCAGAAATGGTTAAGGTGCTTGTATAGGGATCTACTGTCCATGTAAGGTTTTTACCACACTGGCCGGAGAGGACCAAGTCCTCAGGGATATAGATGGTGGGTTCCGGGGTGAGAGGCGCAGGCGTGCCCGTTGGTCTGACCGTGGCAGAGGGGGTAGCAGTCGCCGGAGTTTTGGGTTCCTCCACCACAATATCATTTTTGCCATTGTTACCGACGCAGGCAAGGGCGCAGAGTAAGAATAAGACAAGAATACATGAAATGATTTTCTTCATAATGCCACCTCAGAAGGATTATACCATTTTTGCATAAGCAAAACAACCGAATTAACCTGCCGGAAGTGGCCAAACACACGGATTACGTCATTGGAACCCCTGATTAAGTACCCGTTCGCGTAGGGGCGATTATCAATCGCCCGCATAACGTGCGCAAACAGGCGGTTTCGCGGGCGGCTAATAGCCGCCCCTACGCGGGGTTTGCGTTAATCAGTGGGCCCCATTGCGGATTCAATCCGCAATCTCACACCCTCCTGCATTTGCCTATAGATTGCGGGTCAAGCCCGCAATCATCACCACCACTTCAAGTGGTGGTTTGACATTTGCCCTATAAGGGCACTGGTACCGGCTCGCCTGAAAGGCGGGTGTCGC
>WRCT01000137.1 GCA_009783775.1 Clostridiales bacterium
ATCACCAGCTTTTGTAGCATGGTCTGACTGCCGGACAGCTCGGGCCGCTGGAAAGCCACGATGGGCTTATCCTCACCGCCGACCTGTTTCCAGTTCTTGATCTTGCCGCTGTAAATATCTTGAATCTGCTTGGTGGTGAGTGAATCCACCGGATTGTCCGCATTGACGATAAACACGAGTGCGTCCTTGCCGATGGGGAAAAGGTCCGCGTTGTTTTTCAAATCCAATTCTTTCTTGACAGTTCCGGACGCCTCATAGACCAGCAGAAGATCGGCGTCCCCTTCTGCGAGCGCGTAATAGCTGTAATCCGTGGTGGAGAAATCAAGGCGCGCCTCGGCCTCCTCCAAGGAGCAACCGAGTGACGCCTGCATAAGAGCCAGTGTCAGCGGAATGGTTGCGGTGGATCCATCAATTGCGGGAAAGCTGTAAAGATGTATCTCCGGCGCACCATAGGGATTGGGATAGGGTGTCGGCCCGGGTGTCGCCGTGGGCAACGCAGTCGGCTCCTCAGTCGGCGCCTCGGTTGCCGCAACCTCGGTTGGCAGCGGATCGCTGTTTTCGGTTGGGCAACCGAAAAGCAGAACCAAACAAAGCAAAACGACCACCAGGCTCAAGAGCTTAAATCTCATAATTTCGTCCCTCTCTCTTCCATTATCTTTTGCGCATACCCTTCCAAACCGTCTGCATGGCTGGGTGTCAGCTTGTCAATCCTCATCTTCTCCATCAGGTTCAATAACAACAGTCCACCGGGAATGATCGTATCGTGCCGTGATTCTAGCAAAGGGTGCTGCGCCCGTGCGGGACCCATTGCGTGGAGCTCCTTGAGCAGCGTCCACAACTTTTTCCTTGTTATAACCGAATTTTTACGAAACGCACCCAACCCGGTCAACGCTCGTTTCGCCGACTTCAAATCATCTACCGTACAATACTCCTTTGCCAAGAGTGGTTGGAGATACTCCCAGCGCTTTTCCCAGGTAATAACCGAGCTCTCAAGCAACGCGCCCAAGGTCGTAATCGTTCCACCCACGCCATAGTAAGGCCCGACATGGACGGAGGGAGGGGGGAGCAGCGCAAAAAGCTGCTCTGCCAGCATCTGTTTCATCGTCTCCAAACTGGAATCCGGAATCCGGAATCTGGAATCTGGCGCGGTGACCGCGCAAAATTCTTTTGCGCGAATCGCACCCGATGGTGCGCTAACCGCGTCCTTCGCCGTGGCGACTTGCAGACTACCCCCGCCGATATCAATCACCGTGCCGCCTTGCCCCTTGGTTGCGCCAAGATAAGCCAGCCGCGCCTCTTCCTCGCCGGACAGGATCTCAAGGCGCAGGTTGGGAATACTCTCTAACAAGCTTAAAAACTCCGCCCTATTCTCCGCGTCGCGCACCGCGCTGGTGGCATAGGCGCAGACAAACAATCCCTCTTTTGCGGCCTCGGCACAGAACCCGCGCACAACGGCGGCGGAGGCTATCAGGTTCTCAGTCCGCAGCCGCCCTGTCTCCAGCAGGCCGGTCGCCAGTCGGGTCGTGCGTCGCTGCTTTGCACCACAACGCAAAAGGCCGCGCTCTGACGCGGCCGTCATATAACGGATCGAGTTGCTGCCGATATCAATGACGGCAAACCCGTTACCCATTGGGGTCCTCTGTTTCCTCCGGCTCCGCCGTGGGATTGAGGTCCTGTGTCGGAGCAGGCGTGGGCGGGGGATTATAGGTCGGGCGGGGCGCGGCGTCCGGTCCGCCGTCCCGAATGAGAATATCGTTTTCATAATGCCAGCCGTACTTCTCACTGCCCAGGCGCAGCTTGTAGGCTGTGGTCTTCATAAACTCCAGATTGTCGGACTCGCGTTCATACTCCACGCGAATATCCACAAGCGCCTGCTCGCGCTCGGCAAGTAAAGCCTGCGCGTTGCGCAATCGCGCCTGCTGCGGGATAATCATACCCGCCAGCAGACAGGCGTCGACTGCCAACACGACCAAAAAGTGAACCGGCTTAAATTGTGCGGGTTGTTTCCTTCTTGACATACATCGTAAGTATAACAAATGTGGGCAGCAATTGGTAGCCTATTTGCGGATTTTATTCAATATGGCTGTAAATAAACGGGAAAATGTGAGCCGCGCGATCAGCGCGCCCAAGGCAAAAAAGAAAAAAGCATAACCACGCAGCGTGCCGCCGGTGGCAAAAAGGAGTGACAGAGAAAGACAAAGGGCAAATCCCAGCGCCACCAAAACATCCAGCGTGACCCGTCCTGCCCGACCGATCCGCAGCCGCCGCAGGGGAGACGTCAGCGCAAGCAGCAGCCCAAATACAAGCCCGCCATAGAGCATAATGCCCGCCTGCGCAGGCTGCGCAAAAACATCAATCACAGTTATTCACTGCTAGTTATTGGCTCTCAGCCGAAACAGCCCCTTGCGCTCCTTGACCGGCGGCTCATACTCCAGCGAGAGAATATCCCCGTCGATCAGCACCTGCCCGTCGTCGGGGTTTAAGCGCGAAAGGTGCAGCCCGCTGCCAAAGATACAGAGCGAGCCGACCGACGTCGCCACACAGGCCTCGTCCTCATGAAAACTCTCCACTTCCAGCACGCCCGTCACGCGCAGGTGTCGTTTGCCCTCCAGCACAATGCTGTGCGCTTGCTTCGGCTTGCCGACTTCGGTTGCTCGCATCTCCATAACCAACTGCCTCCTGCCCAATAAATATGCGTCGAACGGTAAAAGAATACTGCGAAAATGGGTAAGTTAAGGAGAAAGGCTTGACAATATACTATAATTCCCATACAATAGGCGCGGAAGACAGCAAACCCCCGCCTTCCGTCTTTCCCCATTCGGGGAGTTTCCATCAAAAGAAGCTAACATCTGAATACGGCATTATTAGGAGGAACCATGGTTCGTGAGGAACTATTCGAAAAAAGTCTTGTTGAGCTGCGCGTCCTGGCCAAGCAGTACGGACTTAAGAGCATCACTGCCCTGCGCAAGCCCGAACTGGTCGAGCGGCTGATGCGCTATCATCAGGGCGAGCCCACCGCAACACCGCCGGCCAAGCGCGGCCGTCCGCCCAAGGCAACGGAAAGCGAGACGCCGGCCGCCAAACCCACGCCTGCCGCAGAGGCGCAGAGCGCGCCGCGCCCGTCTTACAACAAACGAAACGACCAAACCGCTCCGGCCTACCGCCCCTATCGGGAAAATGCCCAGCGGCCCTACACGCCGCGCGATCATTCCGGTTCGGCCCAGCCGCGCAACGGCCAGCCCCCGAGGCAGCGCCACGGAAACTATGAGGACCGCGAGCGAAACTATGAAAATATGCTCTCCCTCTCGGACATTCTCGCGTCAGGCAACTGCTTTGACTGCAAGGGTATCCTGGAGATCGTGGATTCCTACGGCTTTTTGCGCACCGAAAACTACTACGCGGGACCCAAGGACATCTACGTCGCGCCCGCCCAGATCTACCGTTTCCGCATGAAGACGGGCGACCTTGTCGAAGGCAAGGGCTACTTCAAAAACGCCAACGACAAGTATCCGGCCTTGGTTCAGATCGACCAGATCAACGGCGACACGCCCGTGGATAACGAGCGCCGCGTCGTCTTTGAGGAACTCGTCCCTATCTTTCCCGAGGAACGCTATACACTGGAAGCAGGCGGCCGAAACAATGTCCTGTCCACACGCCTCATTGACCTGATCTCGCCGATCGGCAAGGGCCAACGCGCGATGATCGTCTCCCAGCCCAAGGCGGGCAAAACGACCCTATTGAAACAAATCGCCAACGGTATTGCCGAGAACAATCCAAACGTCCATCTCATTGTGCTGCTGATCGACGAGCGGCCTGAGGAAGTCACCGACATGAAACGCAGCGTGCGCGGCGAGGTGGTCTACTCGACCTTCGACGAACTGCCCGAGCACCACACGCGTATTGCCGAAATGGTGCAGGAGCGCGCCATGCGCCTGGTCGAAAAGGGCAAGGACGTCGTCATTTTAATGGACAGCCTGACCCGACTCGCCCGCGCTTATAACCTGGTCATTCCGCCCACGGGCCGCACGCTCTCCGGCGGCATGGACCCGGGCGCGCTGCACAAGCCCAAGCGTTTCTTCGGCGCGGCGCGTAACATCGAAAACGGCGGCAGCCTGACCGTCATCGCCACCGCGCTGGTCGAGACGGGCAGCCGCATGGACGATATCGTCTACGAGGAATTCAAGGGCACGGGCAATATGGAGATTCACCTAGACCGCAAACTGGCCGAGCGCCGCGTCTTTCCCGCGATCGACATCTACAAGTCCGGCACGCGCCGCGACGATCTGCTGCTCTCCAAAGCCGAGCTCGAAGGCGTGCGCATGATCCGCCGCGTTCTGGCCGGCGGCGCGCCGACCGAGGTCACAGAGCAGCTCATCACCATGATCGACAAGACCGCGACCAACGAAGAGTTTTTGATCAAGCTGCGCGACTGGGTCCGTATCTTCGAAAAGGAAGGCTACACCTCCTCCGGCGCCCAAAACCGCTACGGGCAGTAGCGCCTTGCAGGAAACCATGTAGGGGCGGGGTCTGCCCGCCCGATATGATTATTTTAACCACGAACCACACAAACCACACGAAAGCATGGACAACGTCATTGCGGACTTGATCCGCAATCTTATGCTGTTATTCCGAGCCAATTCCGCAGAATTGCCTTGAGGCGTCTCCCGCCGAAAAGCCTTGGTGAAGAATCTTGTTTTTAACCGCATAATACGCGAAAAGCACGAAAACATAAACCACGTCATTGCGGGCTTGATCCGCAATCTCAAGCTGTCATTCTGAGCCAATTCCGCAGAATTGCCTTGAGGCGTCTCCCCCCCGAAAGGTCTTGGCGAAGAATCCAAAGACCCTTCGATTCGTTTAGGGCGACATAGTTTTCTCTTTCGTGTTTTTTCGTGCATTTCGTGGCGAAAAATCCCTGCGCGAGCGGATATTCATGTGATTTGTGCGGCTTGCCGCAAATAGCAAACAAGCTCTCAAAAGGTTTACTTTTTGAGAGCTAATACTTATGCATAACATACAACATTGCATTGCAT
>WRCT01000138.1 GCA_009783775.1 Clostridiales bacterium
CAAAGATCGTTTGCAGGTCAGAAAGTGCGGCCGAGATATTCGTGACCCCCACGGCGTCACGCAATACGCCGACCTTCTGCCAAAGCTGCTCCGTATGCGCCAGCGAAAGCGCGCCCGTGCCCGCGATAAAGGCCTCCACCTCCGCGATCAGCTCCGTGCGCCTGTCGGTGAGCTCGGCGAGCGAGCCCGAGTGCGGGCAGATGGGAAACTCGTCGATATAGGCGTCCAGGCTCTTGTCCGTCCTGCGGTACACGCTGCCGAACACTCGGGTCAGCACCTCGTCGTCCAGGCTGTGGTACCGGGAGTCCGGACGGATCAGGATAAAGGTACGCTCCGTCACGGAGGCCGTCGGGCACTCGCTGCCGGCGCGGAACTGCTGCGCGCCGCAAATGCGCAAAGTAACGTGCATATCGCAGCTCTCCTTCGGCACGGACTGATAGTCAAACCAGTCGGTCACGAGCTTGAACCGGTCGCCCATGCTCTGCGCCTGCACGCAGGCCTCGGTCGAAAGCAGGCCGGAGACGGGGCAGACCGTCCGCTGCACGAGCCCTAAGGACGCCGCCGTCTCGCGGATGATGTTCTCACTCTCCACGCCCTCTAAAATCTTGGACATATAACTCTGCCAGAGCGGCGCGGCATAGTCGCCGCCGGACGCGCCCTTCACCAGTTTGTTGGCGGGCTGGTCATGGCCGACCCACACGACGGAGGTATATTTGCAGGTCATGCCCGCGAAGTACACGCTGGCGTAGTCGGCGTTCGTGCCCGTCTTGCCCGCGACCTGATAGCCGTCGATCCGCGCCCGCCGGCCCGTTCCGCTTGAGACCGCGTCTTTCAGAATATCCACAATCAGATAAGGCGTGGACGCCTTTTCAAAGACGCGTATCGTGCCGCCGCGAATCAGGTCCGCGTCCAGGATCACATTGCCGTCCGGATCCACGACCTTGGTGAAGGAGAGCGGCTCCAGATAATAGCCGTTGTTTGCGATGGCGGCGTAAGCGGCCGTCATCTGAATGGGCGTAATGCCCGAGGTGCCCAGCGCCAGGCCCGGCCCGTCGGGGTTCAACTGCGAGGCGGGGATCCCCATGCGCCCCATATACTCCAATGACTTGGCGACGGTTGTGTGTTCAAACAGCGTCCGTCCCGCCGCGACGTTGAGAGACTGCACGAGCCCCACGCGCGCGGTGACGGGCCCGTAATACTTGCCGGACAGGCCGCCCTTGGGGTAACCTGTCTCGCCGCCCCAGCCCTCGATGGCGCCGTCGACGTTCGCAATGACGGTAGCGGGGGAGGCATTCAGGTCCAGCGCGGGCGCGTAGACCGCGATCGGCTTGATGGCGGAGCCGACCTCCGTATAACTCTGCGCGGCGCGGTTGAACCCCTTACGCACATACGGCTCTTCCCGCCCGCCGACGATCGCGCGCAGCTCGCCCGTCGCCTGCTCGATCACCACGGCAGCCGCCTGGGGCTGGATCGTCTCGATGATGACGCTGTCGGAGATGATCTCCGTGATCACGCTGTTTTTCTTGTCCGCCAGGTTGGGATACTTGTCCCAGCCCGCGAGCGTCTGTTGCACGGTGTTTTGAATGAACGGGTCCACCGTGGTATAAATCTTATAGCCGCCGGTGCGCAGCTTGTTCTCATAGGCGGCCCGGCCCGCGGCGGTGTTCGGTACGCCGTCCTTCTCCATCCAGTGCAGCACCACGTCGGCGATCGCGTACTCGATAAAGTACGCCATATCGTACATCTGCGCGTTCTCGCTGCTCTCCACAATGGCGACGGTCTCCAAAAGCGCGCTCTCATACTGTTCCGAGTTGATATACCCGCTCTGGTACATACGCTTTAGCACCCAGTCGGTCCGCGTGTCGGTCGCGCGCATGGCGCCCTCGTCCCGAAAATAGGTGTTCAGCCGCGGGTTGTAGCGGTAGGGGTTTTGTGTGAGGCCGGCGATCATGGCGCACTCGCGCACGGTCAGCTCCGCCATCTCCTTGCCGAAGTAATCCTTCGACGCGGCCTTGACCCCATAGTTCGAACCGCCCAGATAAATATCGTTCAGATAGGCCTCCAAAATGACGGTCTTCTCCATCACCTTCTCCAGCTCCAGCGCCAGATAGGCCTCCTGCACCTTGCGCTTGTAGGAGCGCTCGCTGCCCAGGATCCGGTTCTTGACCAGCTGCTGCGTCAATGTGCTGCCGCCGGACGAGTTGCTGTTGCCCAAAATCTCCAGCGCGGCGGAGAACAGCCGTTTCATGTCCACGCCCTTGTGTTTGTAAAACCGCACGTCCTCCACGGAGATGACCGCGTGCTTGAGCATATCGGGAATCTCGTCAATGCCCGCCCAGTCGCGGTATTCAATGGCCGAGATCGAGGTGATCTCCTTGCCGTCCTTGTCGTATAAAAAGGAGGTGCGCGCGCTCTTGGTAACCTGCGTGGTCTCCAAAGGCGGCGTGGTGTCGATATAGGTTTTGGCGACGCCGTAGGCTAAACCCATGCCGCCAAAGCCCGCCACCAGGACGGCGATCAGCAGCATTTTGAGCGTGGAGAAAATAATCTCCAGCGCGAACGGACGCCCCGGCCGATGGCGCGTCAAGCGAAACAGGGGATCCCTGCCCGCTTTTTTCGCGTCGGACCGCAGACGGCTCTGCGTGCCTGTATTATTTTTATCTGTTTTGTGGGAAGTGTGTGGCATACTGGACGATTTCCTCCAAATGCAGTATACCATATCACACACGCTTTTGTCCTGCGCTCACATAAATTTTTCAAATTTCACACACCGCGGGCAAAATTACCCTTTACAAGCGGGGAATGATGGTTTATAATAACGCCTAGCGCTTGGGGCTATAGCGAAGTTGGCTATCGCGCCTGACTGGCAGTCAGGAGATCATGGGTTCGACTCCCATTAGCTCCACCACCTTGGACAAATCCGAACCGCTCGCCCGTTCTAATCTTTGGGGATGCGTTCGGATTTGTTTTATATCTCAAATGAGGGTTTACACTGATCACCCACTAAAAACGTTGCATCTTTGCGGTCTATGCCCACCCCACGTGTTTGCTCCCTGCGGGCAAGCCACGCGGGGACCCCGGTTTTCCGTTTGGCGGTGTCGCCCTCGATTGACGTAGCTGCCGGCTACGCCGCACTCCTGCTCCTTGCCAAATGAAAAATATCCTCGTAAATCCACTAACGCTTTTAATGGGCGATCAGTATTATGTATGCAGAGTGGCGAAATCGGTTGCCACTCTGTTGCTTTCAAAGCTGTGGTTTATGGGGGATTATTCTTGGCTTTTTGTTCTGCCTGCCACTCCGCAAACTCCCTTTGCCCTATCTCGCTTTCAAAATAGGCCTGAATTGCGGGGAGGATGCACATTGCGAAGGATTCGATTTCATGTTTCGGAGGATTGAAGCCGTCTTTGATCGGGGACTTTTTCACCTTTGTCTTTGGAGATGTCGGCTTTGCCGGATAGTGTCCCGATAGCGGGACAGCCCATCGCCGAAGGGGATATATTTCCGCCGTATTGCACCTGCCTGTTTCCGGCATATCAGCGGACGTCACGTTCACGTTCACTCCGTTCCCGCTTGCGCTGATACTCGCCCAACAGTCGCAAAATAATTTCACCCATCTGTTTGGTGTCCACGTTTTTCTTAAAGAATTTGCGGAGGTCGTCCACCTTGAATTTAAGCGTTTCCTTTTGGTTCGCTTTTTCCTCGGTCATAACGGCGAAGATGGCGTCCATATCGAGCCGCCCCTCGGCGGACAGTTTCCGCATCCGCTGACATTGCGACAAGCTGGGTGTCCTGTCCTCACTCTGCATGGTTTCAAGCAAGTCGACCTGTTCTTTTTTCGGCAGGTAGGAAATCTCTATCGCGGGGGAGAAAGCGATTTTGCCCTCATCCACCATCTGCAATATTTCGGGCATAAGTTCCATCAGGCGCACATACCGTTGGACTTGCCGTCCGCTCTCGTTCACCGCAATGGCATTGCGTGACTTGCGGACGGTGGACGGGTTGTCCACGACATTCATATTGCTCGGCGCGGGAGCAGACTGTCCTTTGGTGGACGACCTGTCCACGCCGTTCATATTGTTTGGCATGGGAGCAGGCTGTGCCTTGGTGGACGAGTTGTCCACGTCAGCAGCCAACGCCCTTTGGACGAATAGTTCTGCGGTGGACAAGCCGTCCACCTTGAGCGCATCCGGCAACTTCTGGACGACTTGTCCACGGGTCGCCGAGGTGTCCAAGTCTGTGGGAACACCCTGCTTTTTGCAGGCATCCAATCTCAGCTTGTACGCCTTTGCCTTTTCGGACGGTAGAATTTTCTCTCTGTGGAGGTTGGAATCCACAAGGGCAATCATGGCTGCGCTGTCGTCTAAGTCGCAGATTCGGGCGGGGATTTTATCTATCCCCGCCGATTCAGCCGCCGCTCGTCTGCGGTGGCCGCTGATAATCTCATAGCCGCCGCTTTCCAATGGACGCACCAAGAGCGGCTCCAATACGCCGTATTGCTGAACGCTGTCTTGCAGTTCGGCATCTTCCCTTATACCATAAGGGTTATTGGGACAGGGGTGAAGTTCCCCGATGGGAATGTTTCTGATTGTTATTTTCATTTTGTTTTACCTTTCAATTTCTCTTTCATTTTTGGTTTTGTTTTGTTGTGCCTGGATTTTGTCCACTATTTCTTTGAGTTGCATGAAGGGGATGCGGTCAATTACGGCTTGTTGCCTTTTGACTTTCTCGCGCAGCTCCTTTGCGTTCTTGAAGGATTCCTCCAACTCTTTGTCTTTGCCGTCAAAGCGCCGCTGCATAACCGCCTGTGTTTGCGAAACGGCAACATCAACACGGCTGTCGGCGGACTGTTCCGTTTCATATGCTCTTTTCTCCGCTTCCTGTTTGGTGCGCTCCAACGCCTTGATATGGTCGTCTATGGTCTTTACCTGCGCGGCGAACCGCTCCGCCTGTGGGAACCATTTTTCGAGAACG
>WRCT01000139.1 GCA_009783775.1 Clostridiales bacterium
AACGATCTTTGACGAAATCAAAAAACTATATTAGTGAGGTAGAATAACAATGGCAGTTGAGCAGAAAATCTTGATCGCGGACGATGATCCGATCGTCCATGAGTCCCTGCGGATCTATTTGCAGGCGGAGGGTTTTGCCGTGGCGGACGTGTATGACGGGCTGGCCGCGCTGGAGGCCTTGGGCGACGGGGTCGCGCTCTGTGTGCTGGACGTGATGATGCCCGGCAAGACGGGCATTGAGGTTTGCCGCGAGGTGCGTAAGACCTCGCAGGTGCCCATCGTCATGCTGACGGCCAAGGGCGAGGAAGTGGACCGGATCGTCGGCCTGGAGCTGGGCGCGGACGATTACATTGTCAAGCCCTTCAGCCCGCGTGAGGTGGTCGCCCGCATTAAGGCGATCCTGCGCCGCGTGGAGAACCAAAAGGCCGAGGGCGAGAAAAACAGCGTGCAGCTGAACGGCTTAAACATCGACTTAAACAGCTACACCGTGCAGCTGCGCGGCGAGACGGTGGTCTGCACGCCCAAGGAGATCGAGATCCTCTTCCTGCTGGCGTCGCACCCGGGCCAGGTCTTTACCCGCGACACGCTGCTCTCACGCGTGTGGGGCTATGATTTCGCGGGCGAGACGCGCACGGTCGACACGCACATCAAGCGGATCCGCGCGAAGATGGATTCCGACGGCCTGGGCTGGACGATCAAGACCATCTACGGCGTGGGATATAAATTAGAGCTGGAATGACAGGAGTTTAAGTGAAAGGGTTTTTCTTCCGAAAGACAATAGCCCTTTTTATCGCGGTGCTGCTGGTCGCCACCATGGCGATGCTGGCCGCCTATTCCTACTTTGGCCGGAGCGCGTATATCAAGCTGGAGACGGACCGTTTGGTCCCCGTCGCCATCTCCGCGCAGAATCTGTATGAGCGGAGCGGGCAGGTTTTGATCAACCAGGCCGTGTTTGCCGATGTGCTCTCCGTCATCACGGACACTTCCGACGTTTCCTATTATTATTTCTATTATGTGCCCTTTGGCCAGCAGCTCCTCACAAACACAGAAATCGAAACGACCGCCGCCGTGGCGCGCGCGCAGCAGCAGATCCTTCTGGGGCATTCCGTGGAGCTGCCGAATCTGACGCTGGCCAACGGCACCAAGGCGATCGGTTACGGCGTGCCGATGTGGAATTTATTCGGCGAGATCGACGGCGGCATTATCATCGTCAAGGAGATCCCGCACATTCAGGCCCTGTTCAGCCGCTTAAACGCCGTCCTTTGGCTGATGTTCCTCTGCGTGATCCCGCTGTTCGTGCTCTTCGGCGTGTTCAGTATGCACCGTTTGGCGCGGCCGCTGCGGGATATGACGGGCGTGGCGATCGCCGTGTCGGAGGGCAACTATCAATGCCGCGCCAACGAGAGCTACTCGGGCGAGATGGGTATTTTCGCGCGTGCATTGAATCGCATGAGCGAGGCCCTGGCCCGAACCATCAACGAGTTGAACGACGAGAAAAATCGGCTCTGGTACATTCTCTCCAGCTTTTCGGAGGGCGTCGCCGCGATCGACAACGCGGGCAACCTCACGCATTACAATCAAAGTCTCATGAAGATGTTCGGCACGGTGGATATCAAAACGCCGCTTGATTTGGTGCCCGACAAGACCGTTTGGGAGGCCTTTGACGCGGTGCTGGACACGAAGGAGCCGCAGGCCCTGCACGCGGAGCTGCCCGGCCAGCGCGTGCTTTGGATCTCGATCGTGCCCGTGCTGGGCGACGCGGGCCTCTGCACCGGCGCGGTGGGTTTGTTTAAGGACGCGACGGAGATGGAGCAGTTGGAGCGTATGCGGCGCGACTATGTGGCGAACGTCAGCCATGAGCTGCGCACGCCGCTGACCGCTGTGCGCGGGCTTTTAGAGCCGCTGGCGGACGGCATGGTGAAAAACGAGGAGGACCGGCAGCGTTACTACGCGATCATGCTGCGCGAGACGGAGCGGCTTTCGCGCCTGATCACCGACCTGCTGCAGCTGTCGCGCTTGCAGTCCGGCTCGGAGGGCATGGAGGTTCGGCAGTTCAATCTGCAGGAGATACTCGAAGATCTCTTCCAAAGCTATGAGAGCCAGGCGGAGAAGAACAATCTGAGCCTGACTTTGCTGACGCATAAACTGCCGCCTGTGATGAGCGATTCCGACCGCATTGAGCAGCTGCTGATCATTCTGCTGGATAACGCGCTGCGTTATACGAACGCGGGCGGCGAGGTTCTCATCGAAACGGGCGAGGACGCGCAGGAGGTCACGGTGACGATCTCCAACACGGGCCCGGGTATCGCGCCCGAGGACCTGCCCTATATCTTCGACCGGTTCTTTAAGGCGGACCGCTCGCGCAAGGAGGGCGGCACGGGCCTGGGGCTGTCCATCGCGCACGAGATCGTGGAGCAGCTGGGCGAGCGCCTGGAAGTCGAGAGCGAGCCGAACGTCCGCACGGCCTTTACCTTCAGCGTGCGCAAGTATATCGCCAACGCCCTGCCCCTGCGGCCGGCGGAGGGTATGAAAAAACCGAAGGATATCGTTTTGTGAGTGGTCAGTGGTCAGTGGTCAGTTAAGGTGAAAACAGCTGCAGCTGTTTTTTTGATTTTATATTTCTATAAAGGCACCCCTCCCATATTACAAAAAAGGCAACCCCCACATAAAAAAGGCAACCCCCACATAATTAAAACTGCCGCAGGCAGTTTTTTCATTCACTGTCAACTGTCCCCTGTCAACTGTCAACTGTTTCGCTTTCCAATTATTCCCATAAATAATAAGAATTCCGCTAGTGTCTTTCATTTACAATAAGGCCATGGAAACGACCTTTGCATCAATCCGGCAGAGCCTTACCGAGGCGGACAGGCTGAAAGACTTCGCCAAATGGGAGAAAAAAGCCGAGCGCACCTTGGCCCGATACCTGCGCTTTTTGGAAAACTGCCGCTGCGCCTGGGCCCCGCGCGAGGCGAACGACAGGCTTGCCCCGCGCTATGAGGCCGTCTGCAAAGACCTGCTCTATTGGGGCGCGCTGTACCGGCGCGTGTTTCTCGAGGGCGATTTCGCGGCAAAGGCCGCGTTCTATAAAACGCACAAAGAAGAGGTGGAAGAACTTGAATACATCCTTTACCAATGCGGATAAGCTGGCGATCCTGGACGGAGAAATTAGGAATGAGGGATTAGGGGTGAGGAATGAGGGATTAGGGGTGAGGAATGAGGAGCGATTCGTTCCCCGCAATTCCTCATCCCTCCCTGCTCATACCTCATTGACAGCCTCATTGACAGGCAGTGAAGAGCGAGCGGCTTTCCGCAATTCCTCATCCCTCGCCCCTCATTTCTCATTGATCCGAATGTCCGACGTAACCCCCGAACCCGTCGCGTTCTTATGGGACCCCTATATCCCGCTGGGTAAGGTCACGGTCTTGCAGGGCGACCCGGGCATGGGCAAGACCTTCTTGGCCGCGCGCATTGCAGCCGTGGTCTCGCGCGGGGGACAGCGATCTCAATCTCGCCCTGGCTGCTGGTGACTGTCTTGGGATAACTGCCGTTGCGGCTATTATCCGTGCGCTTGTTCTTGTAGTCGTACCGGCTGTAACCCAGCTCATCCTCCAGCTCCGCGTCCATACATTCCTGGATCAGCCCCGCTGTTAATTCCTTGACCAGCGCTTGCACGCCGCCAACGTCCTTGATGCCCCGCTCCTCTATGAGCTGCCGCATTAGGGTTTTCTCTTTCTTTGGCATCTTAAAACCTCCATTGCCTTTATTTTACCTGGCTCTTGAGGTTTACACAATCTTTTCGGCGGTCTCGACCGCGATGGCAGCAATATCCAGCGCTGCAAATCGTGTAATTGCTGGTGGCACCCTTAGAAGTTGAATCGTAGTAATGAGCGATGTTGTCATATTTTCTGATGGGATTTTTCTCGTTCGTGCTCATCGCTTTTTCTTCACCTACGGCGTAATCCAATCATCACTATACTCAATTAACCATTTTGGACATGGCATCCCAAAGCCTATTGTAAAGAAATACACGATGCCTAGCTTGGTCATTTTCTAGTTGAAGAATGTTGAGTTCGCAAAGTGTGTCGATTGATTTAGATATGCGGATATAATATTTAAGACATTGTTCGTTTCTTCTTTTCCTAAACTGATTGCTCTAAAAAGTGCCGGAAACGAATCGCTTTTGTAATCAATCAGCAAAGAATAGCAGCATTCTTTTGTGATTATCAAATTACGAATGGCTTTATAGTCTGACAAGTATTTTCCCATGCCTTCCAATATCCCTAAGTGTCTGTGCGCCAACCCAAGCATCACAGATAATTCCTCATCTATGGTATAGAAGTCCCCGATTGTTAGTGTCCGTGGGGTGAATGTATAGAAATAGGAATCTCTTGTAGCCCCGCAATCTCATACCTCATTTACCAGCAACTGCTCCAGCGTCTGCTTTTTGCGGATCAACTGGAAATTCCCATCTGTTTTCCACAACACCTCGGGAATCTGCAAGTGTGAGTTATAATTCATCGGCGTCATCGAGGAACAATAGGCCCCCGTACCGCCGATCACGACCAGGTCGTCCACGGCGGGCTCGGCCATAACGCGCGGCGTGTTCGCGCCGGCCGCGTTGAGGCACTGCGAATCGCCGCTCTCGCAGCAGGTTCCAACGACCACCGCCTCAAAACCGTGCCCGCGCGGATCGCCGCCAAACTCCGAAGACAGCAGCCGGCCGTCCCTGGCGATGATGTAAAACGGGTGCTGTGAGCCATAGAGCAGCGGGCGGGCGTTGATGTTTAGGCTGCCGTCCACAATCAAAAAGTCCAGACCGCTGTCGCCCGTTTTTTTCTTGTCGATTACCCGCGTGACCGCATAACCCGCGTTGGCCGCCA